>NZ_JADPMS010000003.1:0-67461 GCF_015686645.1 Streptococcus sp. NLN76
CACGCATACGCTCAAGGCCTTGACACAAAATCCCCTTCTCTTTGCTTCACAACTAGGCTCAGCAGGCATCAATCTGCCAAATAAATTGTCCTATTTTTAGAAAAATGGTTGACAAATGGTAGAAAAATCTTGAGGGAGATTTTGAGATTACTGATAAAACTTTTGAAGAAAGTTTCAATGAAGTACGGCAAGACGAGCTAACACAGTAATAAAAGACAAACTAATACTTAACTGATTTCAAAATCAGAATACTAGCGGGATTTCAAAAAAATGACGAGGAAAGCCGATGAAGATAGAACTAAAGTTCATCAAAGAGGCTTGACAAAGTCAGATTTCAAAATCCAATGAGTATAAAAGAGTATACATGACTCCTAAGTCGTAATCTATTATACTTCTTGACAATTTCTGACTTAAAAATATATAGTGATAATGTGATCCTACTGAAACAATCAAGGAGATGTAATATGAATTATATGGGTGAAGTTTTTAGGGAGCTAAGACAAAGTCGAAAGATTTCTTTAAAAGATGCTACGGGTGGGGAATTTTCCTATTCGATGTTAAGTAAATTTGAAAAAGGGGAATCTGATTTGACTATATCGAAACTTTTAACTGCCCTTGAAAATATTCATACAGAATTAGATGAATTTACCTTTCTTGTTAATGGCTTTAAACAGACCCCTTATAATGAACTTCAAGACAAAATATGGAAAGCAATAGAGTCTAGAGACATGTCTCAATTGCAAACTCTGTACGAATTAGAACTTCTGAATTATCGAATGGAAGAAGATCAAAAATACCTGTTAAATGCTCTCGTTATTAAAGCTCATTTTGTTATATTAGATCCAGAATTTGAAGTTACCAATTTAGATCTTGAAGTATTGTATGATTACTTGTTTTTCATTGATATTTGGGGAGAGTTTGAATTGCGTTTATTTTCGGACATAGCCCCTCTCCTACCATTAGATCTGTATTATCAATATTGTCGTGAGATGTTGCAAAAAGTGGACTACTTAGGTGCTATGCCTAAAAATAGAAACTATGTCCAAACCATACTTTTAAATGGACTTTTTAAAGCGATTGATTCTAAGCAATTAGTTAAGGCAGCGTACTTTGATCAACAGATTCGAAAAAATTTTTTTGAAGAAAATGAAACTTATCTTCGAATTGTATATAGATTTGCAGATGGGGCCCATGATAGGATAAAAGGAAATGAAGCTATAGGTCTTAAGAAGATGGAAGAAGCTGTTGAAATTTTAAACATCTTAGATTGTAGTGAAAGTGCAAAATATTATGCCTCAATTCTCGAAAACTTCATTTGAGATATTTGAATAAATGACAATCGTTGATTTTGGTAAGCTATACTCATTTAATTTAAATTCGGGATATTCACGATAGTTCCTATGGATGAATAGGGAATCTAGTGGGGATTGTTTTACAGGGCCGAGAGTGCTCACGAACATTCTAGATAAACGAATATGCTAGCGATCAAGGACGTGTTTAAGGAGTCTGAATATATTTTATTAGATACTAATAAAAAGAGTTGGCATCTCTGTTAAGAATGGAGGTAGGTTAGCTCTTTTTTTATTTTTCTCAAGTAAGGGATAAGAAAATATTCCAATTTTTATAAATATTGGAATAAAAATTTATAATCTTTTTAATACATAAAGGAGGTAAAACAGATGACACAATTTGTTCGTGATGCAAATAAATTACAAGCTCAATCACAAATTCTAGTTCTTACATATAGATGTAAGATTGGTTGATTAGAATAATAGAGAAGGAGATGAACACTTTGATTGAATTAAAAGTGTTCATTTTACTCTAATTTTAAATTTAGAAGAAATATTTTGTTAGGGAGAATAATATGAGGAAGCCAACTTTTACCAAGTATTGTGAATTTAATTCAAAGGAATACTCCAAAACAACATCATTTGAAGCGAGGTTTGAACGCTTTATTGAAAAAAAAGTAGAGAAGATTCGAAAACATCCAGAAAAATATCCGAATATTCTTGTATTAGAGGATGGAGAATAAAAATGTTTACTTATTACGATAGTTCAAAGTATCTTCTGCCAGAATTTGGCTTTAAAATCCATATTTCAGGTACTTGGGAAAACTATAGGGAAATTTATAGAAGGACTATTCCATTTTTAATAGATAGGGATATTTCCTTTAAATATATAAAAGATAAAGAAGATGTTTTATTTAATTTATCGACTGAGGAATCTCCTTCTGAATCTGGAAAATTAATTACAATATACCCTGAGAACAGAAATCATTGTATAGAGATTTTAAATGAACTCTATGATCTCCTTCCTTCAAATATAGAAGGTGTTTATATACTTAGTGATCGGAATTATTATGATTCGAATATTTTGTTTTACCGGTACGGCTGTATCAAGGTTGATAAAGACAAGCTCATAAATGGTCTTCCGACTTTAATCTGTTCTGATGGAAAAATATGGCAGGATTTCCAAAGAACCTATTTTGAATTACCTAATTGGATTGAAGATTTACAAGAAAAGCAAGTTTTTAAACCATCTTATTTAGGTAATACCTATGAAATAGAAAATTTAATAAAGCAGAGTAATGGTGGAAACGTATATAAAGCTAAACGAATGGATAATGGAAAAAATGTTGTTATAAAGGAAAGTAGACCCTACATCCATGTTTTTGAAGAAATACAGAAGAAAATGTTGAGAGAGAATGAGTGGAATATACTTGAAAATTTTAGGTCTTCAGTTAGAAAAATTGAAAAAGTGAAAGAGTGGCTCAACTATTACTATATTTATGAATATATAGACGGAGAGGATCTTGTAACATTCTGTGATAATCTAAATCTCTTTTCTTATTTTTCGTCTAACGTAGATAAAAATTTGAATCATTTTAAGCAACTTCTCACTATATTTACCAAAATTATTCAAACTGTCTATCATTTTCACAAACAAGGTGTGATTCTACACGATATTCATCCAAGCAATTTCATTGTAGACAATCATAAGGAAGTTCATTTTATTGATTTTGAAAATTCATATATTGATGGAACAAAGCCTCATACTGGTATTTATTCAGATGTGTCTTTGAAGAATTGGAACAGACTTAATGGGAAGATAGCAGATTGTTATAAGGTTGGCAATACCCTACTTTATTTATTAGGAAGATTGCAGTTGACGGACGAAAGAAATCGACTACCTGAAGTAAACAATTTATTATTACAAAAAAAAATACATACGAACATTGATGAATTGATTCAATATTTACTAGGTGAAAATCCAGATATAGAAACAGCTTTGTATTTAATTCAGAATCGTATTTATGCCCTGAAACGCTCAAATACGAAACAGCTGATTCATATTTCGGAATGCAACACATCTCACCTAGGATTTGACCTTTTAGAATTTGTTCAACTTCAGGAGGAAAGATTCTCAAACTACAAGGAAGTCCTACAGGATAAAAAAAGATTCTACTCAGTGTTAACTCAAGAAAAAAGACTTGGTTTGGATGGTGTTATGGGATTACTCGTTTATCTGAAATCAATAGACTACGATCAAGTAGTTATAGATAGGTGTATCACGTCGGTGTTGGATAATTTAGTAACCGTGGATAATCATCTGAAAGGAGTGAGGATCTCAGATGTGAGCGTATCACCATATCTATTCAATGGAACAGCTGGAATTATTTTAGGTCTGATGTATATTGATTTTGAGAAATATTATGATGAGATTATTCAATTGTCAAAAACTTTGAATATGGAATATGCTCAGTCAGGAAGCTTTTTGTATGGGATGTTGGGCATAGCTCAAGTGCTACTAGAATTGTATACCTACACAAAGAAAGACGCCTATCTTTATACCGCTAGAGAATTGATTATTAGTAGTGGCATTTTGGCAAAAAGTGACGAGGAATTGCAGTCAGAGTATCTGTTTGTGGCTCATCAATATTCAGAAATTAGGAAGGAGGATACCGCGTGCATTTAGTTTTTAGGCATAGCTTTTACCGTGTGATTACAGCATCACGCCTACTGAACTCAATAGGTTCGTATTTGTATAATTTGGTTTTTGTAATTTATGCAACTACACTCCCTGAAGCCAATTGGGCTGTCTTTCTCGCAAATATGACTGCTATAGTCCCGACTATCTTTACATTTTGGGTTGGAGTAAAGGCCGATGAGACGCGACAAAAAGCTAAATGGATGATTAATTTAGGTTGGGTTCAAGCGGGTCTTTTTACCTTGATTGCTGTAATGATTGGGAACAAAACCTTTCTTGTTTTTTCGGTGGTTTGTATCCTCAATTTTTTGAGTGATCTAATTAGCGACTACATTGCAGGTCTTCGCTTGCCTATCATGCAATATAATCTTGCTAAAGAAGATTTATTTGAGGCATATTCCTTTGCTCAATTTTCGACCTATCTGGCCAATATTCTTGGACAAGGATTAGGTATCTGTTTACTAACACTCTCTGATAATAATTTTACCTTTGTTGCCTTTATCAATGCTATGAGTTTCGCCCTTTCTTCCCTTCTTCTTTGGAGAAATAAAGAAAAACTAACACATCAAACCGTTATTTCTAATAGTAAGAAGCAGTCTCTTTTCCAACAGTTTGGGGAAATGTATAAGCAAATGGAAGATATATTTAGAAAGCATAGTACAAGTAACTTTGCTTATCTACTCCTGTCTATATTGATTTTAAACGCACTAGGTGGCTCTGTTAGCAGTATTTATCATTTTTACTTCATGGAGCATACTCTATTCAATTTAACCTATGGAGAGTCGCTTTTAGTGATGGAGTTCATTCTTCTTTTAGGGGCTATCATCGGGAGTCTAACACCCCATGACTTTTTTTCAAAACAGGAGTTTTCTTTTATTTTACAATTTAATGCAAGTCTTTTTATTGTAATTGGATTATTGAATGTTTTGGGGCTAGCGATATGGCTTGGTTTCCCTTTCCTATTCGGGGCGGCCTATCTCATGGGTAAGCTCACTCCCAAATTAGATGCCTTGATGATGGAGCATCTTCCTTCTGAGACTTTGGCGCAAAGTGATCACTTTATTGGACTTCTTTTCACTCTGTCTCTTCCTATCGGTACATTTTTTTTCTCAACGCTGGCGGTCTATAGTAGCGCTTTGACCTGGATATGTTTTAGCTTAGTGGCTGTAGTTATCTTTTTCTTTTCTTTCAAAAAATAAAAACTTTACAGGGGAGCCTTGGTATGCTACAATAGAGGACGTGTGAAATAGCAGCAGAAAAATATGAAGCTCGTCAACAGGAAGTCCCAGTAAGTAACCCTTGCTGTTTGGGCGAAGGTTTCCTGCACGAATCAGGATTTTTCAAGTGACTATTTCCTCAAACATTATTTTAGAGGAGGACATTTATATGTCACGTTATACAGGGCCATCATGGAAAAAATCTCGTCGTCTTGGTTTGTCTCTATCAGGAACTGGTAAAGAGCTTGCACGTCGTAACTACGTACCAGGACAACACGGACCAAACAATCGCAGCAAACTTTCAGAATACGGTTTGCAATTGGCTGAAAAACAAAAACTTCGTTTCATGTACGGAGTTGGTGAAAAACAATTCCGTAACTTGTTCGTACAAGCTACAAAAATCAAAGGCGGAATCCTTGGTTTCAACTTCATGCTTCTTCTGGAGCGTCGTTTGGACAACGTTGTTTACCGTCTAGGTTTGGCTTCAACTCGTCGTCAAGCTCGTCAATTCGTTAACCACGGTCACATCCTTGTTGATGGTAAACGTGTTGACATCCCAAGCTACCGCGTTGAAGTTGGTCAAGTAATCTCAGTTCGTGAAAAATCAGCTAAAGTTCCAGCAATCTTGGAAGCAGTTGAATCAACTCTTGGACGTCCAGCATTCGTATCTTTCGATGCAGAAAAATTGGAAGGTTCATTGACTCGTCTACCAGAGCGTGATGAAATCAACCCAGAAATCAACGAAGCTCTTGTCGTTGAATTCTACAACAAAATGTTGTAATATTTTCGATAGTGATTTTGGCTTAAAAAGCCTACTAGAATACGGTTTAGAGCGACTTTCTAAACCGTATTTTTTTGACTTTACTACCCTTTTTACTACCCTTTACTAAAATTATAGATCATTGATTGCCCTTTCAAAGATTGAAGGGGCTTTTTTTGCGCCTTCCTTGGTTGCATGAACATAGGTATTTAAGGTTATTGAAATGTTGGAATGCCCAAGTCTGTATTGTAAGTCTTTTGGTTCTATCCCAGCATATAACATGATGGTTGCATGGGTATGACGGAATCCGTGAAAGCTAATATCAGGAACACCAGCAGAATCAAAATGAGTTTTCAGGCGTTTCCTGATAAAGGAAGCATGAAAATACTTTCTAACGAATGGTGTGAAAACAACCGTTTCAGTCCGCCCTAGTTTCCACGCTTCCATTTGCTGGCGTTTCTTGTATTCTTTCAACATGGTCACGGTATCACTATCTATATCAATGATCCGTAGCCCAGCTTTTGATTTAGGCGGGTTGGTTTCCATGTATCTATTTAGGGTTTTGTTGATATTGATTGAAGCAGAATTAAGGTCAACGTCCGACCATTCTAAAGAAAGAGCCTCCCCGATACGGCAACCCGTAGCAAGCAGGAATCTGTACAGGGTATAGTCGAATAGGTTTTCAAAACTAGATAGGTCTAGCCCTTCCAAGTATTTCAGAAAGGATTTTAATTCTGAATTGCTAAAGAACTTGATTTTCTTTTCCTTATTTTGGTTCTTACGAGGGATAATGACTTCCCTTGTCGGATTGAATGGAATCAATTGTAAAGTGACGGCGAATTGGAGAATCCGCTTATTGATATTGTTTAAAAAGCTATAGTTGGCATAAGCCCCAGCCACACCATTATTGGCTTTTCTAGCCCATTCGTTGACTTGTTTTTGAATGACAGGCGTTGTCAGTTTATCCAATTTGTAAGAACCGAATACAGGGAGTAGATGAAGTCGAACAAGCCCTTCCATGGATTGGCGTGAGTTCGGTTTCACTGTATCCTTGTAGCTATCCCACCAAAGAGCCACCAAGTCTGCGTAGGTTTTGACCGTTTGCCGTTTCTTGGTTGTGTTGCCATTCCTTTCGAACTCGTTTAAGGCTTCCCTAGCCTTTACCTTGACCGCTTTTTGAGTTTTTGCGGTGACAGTGGTACGAGCTTTTCTTCCAGTTTGGGAATCAATTCCCAAGTACACGCTAGCACGGTAGACGGTAGATCCGTCTTTCTTTTTGATTTGATTGATTTTCATGATATTCCTTTCTACAGTAGGCAAGGTTATTGAAAAGGACTTAGGTATCATGAAATTTTAAGCGAGAACATGCCTATTTGGCTGTCTAGCGTCTTGGGTGGTAGATTGTAAGGGAAGGAGTTGGAAAGCCACAGCTATTGAATTGATCCGCTGGGCGCGTGCTAGATGGTACGGTCTGAGCCAATGACGGAAAAGATTTTAATATGGGTATCCTCGGAAGGTGGGAAGTCTGCTAATCACTATCTTCCTCAAAATTAAAAGATTGTATAAGATTGAGTGTAGCTGTTTTTTGTTTCGGCGATAAAAGAGACCACAAAGCAACTAAAGGGATATATTCGGAGGGTGCGACTGCGAGCATTCTAAAGACATCATCGTTCAAACTGTCCCATATCTCAGAAGGAGCTTGTCCCATTATACTAATCAATTTTAGCTTACCGAATTTTACTAAAGTTTCATCATCTTCTGTGCCAACCATAATATTTTGGAAGTCTTCCCGATTTACAGGAGTTCCGTCCTCAAGAGTTACTGTTTTATTTAAAAGTTTATCCAGTTCTTTTGTTTCGTTGTTGAAGAAATCATCGCTGTAGCCTAATAAATATCCAGCGGTAACACCGAAATAATCAGCAAGTATCTGAGCCTTGTCGGGTTTGATTTGGGTTTCATTGGTTTCCCAATTTTGAAGCGTCCTGTAGTGTACGCCTATTTTTTTCGCTAACTCTTTTTGAGTTAGTTTTTTTTCTGTTCTTAATTCTTTCAACCTGTTCATATTTTTCACCTTTCATAGAAGATTATACACAAAAAAATAGATTAAGTACAAGTTTTTTGTGTTTTTTGTGTTTAAATCATTGACAAACATATTTTTATTGTGTACGATACTTATCGAGCACAATAAAGTTGTGCTCTGCTCTCCCCAACACCTTTCACCTTTCAACCTATGGGGAGGGAATTTTTAAAAGAAGGAGGCCGACAAATGAGCAAACTCAGAGGGTACAGGGTTATGCTGGGGCATACGCAGGCGGACATGGGTAAAATCCTCGGAATTACCAAGCAGGCTTACAGTAGCAAAGAGACGGGGAAGACCCAGTTTAATGACCGTGAAAAGCTGAAAATCCGTGACATGGTTCGGGCTATTGAGCCTAATATCACCATTGACGAGTTATTTTTTAGTTAGGAGGAACGCCATGAAAACAGAACAATGGAACGGCTATCCCATTCGGTTTGTTGACCGTGAAGGCGAATGGTGGGCGGTGCTTGCTGATATTGCTAACGCCTTAGAACTAAAAACAAAATACGTCAAAAGCCGTTTAGATGATGAGGTCGTTTCAAACCACCCCATAAAAGATAGCAAGAATCGAATGCAAGAAATGCTAATAGTAAACGAGTTTGGTATCTATGAGACGATTTTTTCAAGTCGCAAGAAAGAAGCCAAAGCGTTTAAGTCTTGGGTTTTTGAAGTGATCAAGAACTTACGTCAAGCGACAGGACTAGAAGGGTTCGAAGTCTTTCGAATGTTGGACAAGGAACATCAAAAGCAAGCCATGAAGCGCTTGAGCGATGGCCTAGAACACGCGCAACAGGTTGACCTTATCAAAGCGAACACCATTGCTAATAAGGCAGTATCCAACTTATACGGACTTCCGAAGATGGTCAAAAAGAATGCTATGAGTGAAGCCATGTTGAAGGACAGGGAGCAAATTCTTGATGATACTGTAGAACTTATGACGGTCAAAGAACGGTATGGCCTACCTATCAGCGTTTCAAAGGCAATTTACAACAGGAACAAACGGTCTTAGGGAAGGTTGCATTTGAAATGAAAGCCTAGATCTATTGGACAAACACAAAAAGGAGAATCGAAACATGACAAGTAGCAAAGACACTAAACGGGCATTGATTAAGCTGTTATCACGATACCGTGAGACATCAAAGGAAACAATGCAAGAAATCGCAAACGAAATCGGAGTAGCAACACCAACTATTTACAAATGGTTTGACAAAACCTATTTACCAACGGAAGAAGCAACCGACCGCCTAAAGATCTTTTTAGCTAGTCGCAACATGACAACCCCGACAGCACGAATCAGCGATCAGACGGCTATTGATTTGATTAAGCAGTTACGGCAAGCCAAAGATGACCATGGTTACACCATTCCAGAGATGGCGGAAATTATCGGAATCCATGAGCATAATTTATCAAGTTGGTTTCAAGGATTTAGCAAGCCAACCGCCATGAATGCCTATCACGTTATGAACTTCCTGAATGGTCGCGAGACTCAGACAAACCTTTTTGAAAATCTGTTTACTGAACAAGTCGCAAAAGCCGACATGAGCATGACCCTAGATGATGGAACTGTTTACCTTTCTAGCCGTTCGGTAGCGGAGTGGGTGGAAAAACGACATGCGGATCTATTGCGAGATATTGAAAACTATATCAGTGCTTTAGAGAGTGATGAGCAAAACGCAAAATTGCGTTATGGCTTAACCATGCGGGTTGAAGAGTATTTTAGAGAAGACACATACCAAGCAGAAGATGGCGGACGAGCTTATAAATTGTATTGGGTCAGCCGTAAGGGTTGCGAGTTGATCGCTAACAAGATGACAGGACAAAAAGGAATCAAATTCACCGCCCACTATATCGAATACTTCCACGCTATGGAGCAAGCTATCAATGAACCTGCTGGAGCAGAACCATCTATTGAATCGCTCCCAACCTTAGAACAAGCAGAAAACAACTACATTGACACCTTGGCCAAAGCTATCCAAGAATCCAGCACACGCGCCGAAAAGGTGGAACTGATTGGGCGTTTGAATAATTTTGTAAGTGGGCTATGAGGAGGAAAGCAATGACAGACAAAAGAACACCCCAACCCTATGACATTCTGACAGACTATGACGGGCTAATAAATAGCGTTGGTCAAGTCTTGGAAGTTTTAGAGCAGTTTGATGAATTTAAGTCACCACAAACCGTGGCCGTCCCAGCTTATGCCTTACGGGCTATCTTGGACGAACACAAGATTATAACCAAAGAATACTATTCCGCAACTATCGCCAAAACTAACTAGAGCGGAATAAGTAAAAAAAATCTGATCGTATAGTAAAACCCAAAATAAAAAAGACCCATTGGGAATCAGCCAATGAGTCAACACAAAAAGTAAAATCAAAACCAAAATCACAAATAACGTAGGCAAGGTTATTGTAAGGGACTTAGGTTATTGGATTTATTTAATTATAGCACAAAAATCGGCCTTTCCGGCCATCTTAAAAGGAGCGAAAGCTATGAAAGCAAAAAACCGAAAAACACTAATTGAATTTGAGAATGATCAAAAGGAATATACCCCAGTAAAAAACGCTATCCATGATGAATTAAAATCAATTATCACCCAAGTCAGCGGACTAGATAAAGAGTTAGGGCATTCCCTTAGCCGACTTATAAGAATCATGATGGAGCATTTTCATGAAGAAATTATCAGGGTGAACCTTGGGGACTTATCAGCGGTTGAAATCAATCTTAACAATACAGTAGGGCGGATTGAAAAAGCCAAGTATATGTTATTGAATCAGGGTCACACCGATAAAGTAGACATCAATAACCCCATTTGGTACTTGGATTTGGCGCTTGGTGAATTCGAAAGAGCCAAGGAACTAGCTAGAAAAGAAAAGGAGTAGGCGCGTGATCACAGAACTAAACTTATCACCAGCAGGGCAAGCGGTAGCCATTTTGGTTCTGCTGGTTTTGCTATGGCTGGTACTCAAACACAGACCGACTAGAATCAGCCTAGACGAGCCGAAACCCGAAACCGTGGAAGAATCTACCCCAATGGATTTAAACCCCGATTATGGCCATTATATCCGTCTAGGAATCCAACGGGCGGAATGGTAGAAAGAAGATTTATAGGAGTTTAAAAATGATGAAAAATTTTGAAGATGAAAAAATCACATTCGGAACTATTAAAGGTATCGAAATCAATTACTCAAATCAAGAAACAAATGAAAACGAACGGTATACCCTTGAAGAGTTATTACAAAAGATTTATAAGCAACTTGATGAAAGTATCGCCGTTGTTGGTGAAGCAGAGGGGACACAAGAGGCTTTCAGTTTACCAAATGGACATATCGGTTGGGTTGAATTTGATGGCAAAGCAGAAAGTGAAAAACTAAAATTCTTGTTGGAAGAAGCACAGGGAAATCTTGCCTTGATTATGCGACTGTTCCAAGTCTTACCAAAAGAGTTGGCGGATTTGTCAAAGGGAGGTACTGAATGACAGACATCGAAATCAGATTGTTGCGATTGATCCCCGTAGGAAGTGACAGGCCTATCAGTACGCAGGAAGTAACTAGAATCTTAGAAATGACCGAAAGAGGTGTCAGGGATATGGTCAGCCGTTTAATTACCAAGTACGGTGTCCCGATTGTCGCAAAACGTGGAATCAATAGCGGTTATTACATTCCACGGGACAACTTAGAACGGCTGGAAGGTATCAGAGAGTTACAGGCGCAACACCAAGCGGAAGGCAAACGCCTAGATACACTTATCATGGCTGACCTGAATCGCCGTGATGAATTGCTGGAGGAGTACGGAAATGAAAGTATTTAGCGAAGAACTAGAACGCGACATATTACAGACTATTGAGAACTACCTTGACAAGCGCCTTGAGTTGGAACGGCAGGAGTTAGACAATTGGGATTTGATCCCTAGAAAAGTTCTGATGGAAAAACTGAATATATCACCAGTAACCATGTTGGAATGGGAGAAAAAGGGGCTAAAGCAATACCAGCCCCCATTTGAATCTAGTAAGAAAATCTACTACCGAAAATCGGACGTATATAACTTTTTGGCGGTGAAGTGAGGTGGGATATGACTATTTACGAAGCAAGGGGATATTCCCCTTTACTATACCCGTCAAAGAAATCCGAAGAATTGGGAGTGTTTGAATATATCGCAAACTTTCCCATTATCCAAGTCCCTGATGGCGTAGACCTTGAGGAGTGGAAACGAACCAAAGCGCCTTACTGTATCAGTGGTACGGTCAAAGCGGAGAAAAACGGAAGCTATAAGCGAAATAATGACAATCTTATCTATAGGGATTTGATTTTCTTAGACTATGACGACCTAGAAGCAGGCACAGACTTCCCAGAATTGGCGAGAAAGGCGCTATTTGGTTATAGCTATATCATTTACCCAACTATCAGCCATACCCCTGAAAAACCAAGGTACAGGCTTGTAGTGAAGCCGTCACACAATATGGATGAAGCCAGTTATAAAAAGGCCGTGGGTGAAATCGCTGAAAAGATTGGTCTCCCGTATGACCCAGCTAGTTTAGTATGGTCACAGTTGCAAGGTCTCCCAGTGGTGAGAGGTCACCCCAAGGATTTTCCTAGAATTGTGGAAAGGGGACTTGATTATCCAGTCACGCCAGCAGGAAACGGATCACGCGCAACGGGTCAAGATTTTAGAACCGATTACAGACCGAGAGCAACAGGACAAAGAACGGCAGCTATGAAGTTAGTCTACACGCTTTTCAATGGCTATGGTGGTGAAGGTGGGCGAAATATAGCACTGACAAGATTTGTAGGTTTGCTATTTAGTAGAGGTGTGGATGCAACCCTTGAAGAAGCCTATGAGTTGGCCAAGATTGCTAACAATGTGACTGATGACCCTTTACCCCTAAAAGAGTTAGACCGTACTTTTGAAAGTATCGCAAAGAAAGAATACAGAAAGAGAGGTGGCCAATATCGCTGAAGAAATGAAATTTGAACTTGAAGAAATCAAAAACACAGCCCAAGAGAGAGAAACAGAGCCGACCGCAGGGACTGAATCAACTGAACAGACCGCAGGTACTGAACCCGAAGAGTACACAGGGTTGGACTTGAAAGAACTAGAAAACGAAATCATTGAAGCGCGTGAGAATGAAGAACCGCTATTTTTTGAAACGTTTAAAAATATCCGTGGGGTTATGTTTGATATTTGTCAGGAAATCCGTGAACAGGCTTATGATGAAGCCTATAAGGAGTACATGGAATCCCCTGAAGTCAAATTGAAGTTGTCGGAACTAGAGGATGACATCAAAGCATTTTTAGCAGGAGAGACTAAACAAGATCCACACGAAGAATTAAGGCGTAAGGAAATTGAAGCAAAAGCGGAGATAGCTGGAGAGAAAGCAGGGAAAGAAGCCTTACCAACGCAACCGCTGGGGATTGCCATCATGTTACGCAAGTATATTCGATTTATGCGGGTCAAGCCCGAAGCCAAAGGGCAACGGTCTCCCTTGTATTACTATCACCCTGATAGGGGAGTTTGGGAGGAAGATAATGAGTTTTTACAGGACATCATGGCCATCATTACGCCAAAACTAACCGAAGCACAGGCCAAGGACGTACTTTACAAAATCGCTAGGCAGTCACCCATGAAGCCGATTGCTCACGATTACACGGTTATTGGCGACCAGCTTTTTGACAGTGTGACAGGAGCATTTTCCCAACCAACCCACAAAATCGCAGTCACCCGTAGAATTGACACACGTTACAACCGAGAAGCACAAGAACCAACTATCAACGGTTGGAAGCCCACAGCTTGGCTTTTGGAACTGTTTGACGGTGATCAAGAATTGTACAGGCTTGCTATCCAAATCATTCGGGCAACTCTTACAGGTCAATCCTTGCGGAAAATCTTTTGGTTATATGGTGAAGGTGGTACAGGTAAAGGGACTTTCCAACAGTTACTTATGAACTTAGTCGGGATGGATAACGTTGCGAGTTTGAAAATCACAGGGCTGGAGGATAGCCGTTTTGCCAAATCAATTCTATTGGGTAAGTCCTTGGTTATCGGTGATGACATCCAGCAGGACGCAACTATCAAAGATACTTCCGAAATGTTTAGCTTGGTTACGGGCGACATCATGACCATTGAGGAAAAAGGATTGAAACCTTATAGCTTACGCCTTAATGTGACCGTAGTACAGTCGTCAAATGGTTTGCCGATTATGAAGGGAGATCGTTCTGCTATTGATAGACGGTTTAGGATTTTGGCCTTTACCAAGGTTTTTAAAGACAACCCAAACAAAGCTATCAAGGATGATTACATCAACAGACCCGAAGTTTTGGAGTATCTAGCCAAGTTGGCACTAGAAACACCGACCGAGGACATCAACCCAGCGAAATCCCAAGAAATTCTGTCAGAACACCATAAGGAAATAAACCCAGTGATTGGTTTTTCAAGTGTGTTCTTTACGGATGGATTGGTCAGCTATTTTCTCCCCAATGATTTTGTGTATTACTGTTTCAAAGAGTATCTGGAGTACAACGAAATCAATGAATATAGTACAGAAATGGGCTTTCATAAGAAATTAAAACAGAACCTACCTGAAGGGGTGAGGGTTGGGGTGATGAACATTCCAGCAGGACACCAATTGCCAAAAGGATTTTCCCCTAGAGAAGATAGGCCATTTTTTGCCAAAAAAACTTACAACTCTCAAAGAGATAGACCTGAACAGAGGGAAAAAGGCGCAAAAATAAGAGGGTATCATATCCCGAAAAATAAAAAATAGAACACTTAGAACACTAGGGTACACTTGCGGTATTCTTAGGAACGTTGATATATCAAGGGTTTAGAACGCTTAGAACGAAAAGAACACTTTTTTTAAAAAATTTACATTTAAAATTTTTATCTTTTGATTTTCTTGTCTTTTCGTTCTTTTCTATATTCTTTCTGTTTACTTTATATATTTACTGTTCTAAGTGGTATAAGTGTTCTAAAGATAGATAGGGCAAGGAACAAAAATGGAACACTTGATTTTTTAAGTGTTCTAAAATGTTCCGAAGTGTTCTAAAATCAGCAAAGGAGAAAATAGAACATGATTTTTTACAAAGAATACAAACGCACAAACGATTTAAACAACGACATCTACGGAAATCCAGAATGGTTTCATGAAGTGGTAGGTTATAGCGTGGTTTCCCCAGAGGATGAAAACCCCTATGGAACTACCCTAGTCAAATGGTCGTCAAAGACCAAGCCAGAAGAAAAGTTTAAACATGCAAGATAAAGGAGAGTAACAACATGACACTAACAACATTTAGAAATAACAACGCCTTGGGTGATATTGAAGCCCGTTTCGTAAAAGAACGGATTGGCCAACTGTATCAGTTAGAAAAAGATGACCTGATGGAATTGGTCGCCTTATATGAAATTGATTTACTAGATTATATTGACCGACTCTTATCAGATAACCCAATCCCATTGGATCATGATACAGCCTACAACTCACTATCAAACATGGAGGAAGGGGCATTGCTGACATTGTTGTCCGTTGATACAGAGCAGGAATATGATGGCTTACATCAGTACGCAGACGGTGAGGCCTAACCAATAGCAAAGCAGGGTAGCCAAAAAATGGGTTACCTTTTTGCCTACATAGTTGGGCATTTGGAGGTATATAGTGATGATGAAGCTAACCATAGAACAATTTACCAATATGATGGAGAATCCACGCGCCCAAGGCTATGTTGATGGTGAACTGTTTGAAATCGATTTAGAAGCTGGATCCTTGTTTTTGGGTAGTCAGTACATACCGCTGGAGTCAAGACCAGCAAACTATGGTGGTAAGCGATGGTATTTTGTTTGTCCCGATTGTGATACGCGTAGACGGGTACTGTATGGGGTTGTAGGATCAATGGCTTGCGGTGAATGCCGAGGGATCTATAGACAGACACGGAACAGAACTAAAACAGATTGCCAATATTGGTGGGATATGGCACTAAAGGAAATCAGAAAGCTAGAGCCGAATTTTAAACCGCCAAAAGGATACGTTGATTATGACGATTTTCCAAAACGCCCCAAGTGGATGAGATGGCCCGACTATCTGAATCGCTGGAGAAAGTTCCATAAGTACATGAATAAAGGCATGGCATTATGGCTTGGAGGACTTGGACGATGACAGTGGTAGAATAGTGTAAAGAGAGGAATCCTATGACTGACATCAAAGCTAGATTGAACAGACTCAAAAAAATGCCTGAACGGTTGCTAGAAATCAAAAGGGAGATTGAATACTTGGAGAGTAACCCCATAGCTTCCCAGCAGTTTGAGAATCAACCCAAAGGCAAAAGCAACAGGAACACCGCCGAGGATAGAACCATCAATACCATTGACAGGCTGGACGAATTAAGAAACGAGTATGGCGCGTGCTTGGATGAATCTTGGGAATTGAGGGAAGCTTTTGAGTTGCTGACTGATCCGCTGGATAATATGGTTATGAGATTGTTCTACATCAACGGCCATAGCTGGGACGAAGTAGCGAAGTCTTTACGGGTCAGCAAAGCCACGTTACAGAGGTCTAGGACTAGAGCCATTGAGGAGTTGGCGGAGTTGCTGGGTGGGTGAGTTTATAGAACTGACAAGAGTAGTTTCAAGTACGCTTGTTAGGATATGGTGAACAATGGTATCGCGTTGCCAACTCACGCGTCACAGAATCGCACTAGACGAACGAGACCATGCCATTTTAAAGCGTTAGAGCTTAGCTGGTAAGATTATCCCGAAGAACACTAGAACGCCACACAGGACGAATAAGGGGGATTGTAGAAGGTGGGTGAACTAAGTAAGCACGCCGTTAGAGTATCTAAATTATGATAAGCTGACGTCACAAATTGTTACGGCAGGTCAATCAGACATATTTATGAAGATGACTCCGTGAAATACGGACTCACCGATAACTTGACGAACCAAGCTAGTACATTACGGTCACAGTAGAACGCAGTAGGTAACAGAATACCCCCACCCTGAAAAAAAATTGAGTTGAAATTTTGTTTCGCCACCGGTGGTGGGGTCGATTACGGAAATATCTGAATCCCACGCGCACAACCCTCCCCCCCTATGGATTTTCCACAGTATTTTAAAATGACCGTGTTTCTATAAACACAGTCGGGCGCGTGTTTGCTGGGATTTGGTTGAATTGGATTGCTGGGACTCACTTAGCCGAAAAGACTCAAAAACAGGTTGGATTTTGTCAGTTTTGACCCTAAAATGATTGTGTTATACTTGATTTAGGCAATAAAAAAGCGTAGCTGATCGCCACGCCATTCTTGCCTACTGAACTCGTAAAAATTTACTACCCCTTTTACTACCCCACAGGTTCGCAATTCTATATCTGTACTTAAAAGGAGATTGTTAGAAATGCCGTACCTAGTAGGTTTTGTATAGAGTTCTTAAACTAAAAAAATAAGGTCAGTACAACAAAATGCTTTAATTTTAAGCTTACTATGGAGAAAGTCCGATTTTACGGGCTTTTTCTTTTATTAAAAATAGAATGAAGGGAATGTATTGCCTCTTTTGAGAACTTGTTCCACAGATTTCCTGTTTTTAGGAGTTTGATTACTCTGATAAATTATATATGCTGAAAGCGGAAGCGGACTAACGCCCATGAAGCAGGTTTTCTCTGGAGGTGATGGGGTGTTTTTAGGTTAGCATTAAGTGTTTGTGTGTTCTGCTAGAATCGGATATACTGAATGAAGACGATAAGCCTTCGAGTCACCCATAGGTGTGCGGACGCTTATCTTTTTTATACCTATCAAAAGCCAGCGAGGTGGTATAATGAAGTGAGAGGTGACAAACTAACCCTGTTTTAAATTTAGAAAAGTCTCTCTTCAGATCTAACTCTACTACAAGACAAAGTTCACATAAGAAAGGTCGTCTATGGAAGATTTAAAGCTCACACAGCTGCAGGAAATGGAGGAACGTTATGAACGTCTTCTTCCTCGTTTTGAAGCCTTTAACGAGGAGTTAGAGGCTTTTCAGAAGGTCTATCAAGACTACATCCTACTCCGAGAGTATTATGCTAGCGAAGACTGGTGGCAGCTTCAGGAAGAATTGCCTGCTGACTATAAATGCGGTGTTCTGAGTCAAGATCGTCTTTACAATCTTATTCAAGACCATGATGAGTTGATTGCCGACCTTTTAGAATTGAGCCATCGTATGTATCGGAATCGTTAATTTTTTTTCTTTCTTTCGAATTAAAAGATGAGGGCCCCAAAAAAGAAAGAAAGTGAGGATAAAAAGATGGCAACGATTCAACAGGTAGAGACAACGACTATCCAGGGAGGTAGTCAAAGCTGGTGTCCAGGTAAGGTTCTGGTTCCAGGTTTTCCTTACCCATACCCAAGCGGACCTTTGGGACCAGTTCCGACTTGTGCTGGTGGTCAGGTCATTGATGTAGTGGATTTGCAATCCATTACTGGGGGAGCTGGTTATATTAGTGAAGCAGGTAGTGCAATTGGCAAAACATGGGCGATGATTTACAAAACGGGACGTGATTTTGGTCGTAGCCTTGTTAATGCAATGATTCCATAGGAGGTCCCCATGAAGAGACAACTAAATCAAACCGACTTACAGGCCTTGGAAGGTGGAGTTGTAAATCCCTTAGTAGTGGGTGCAGCTCTGATTACGATTCCCTTTGTGTTTGGGGCTATCGCAGGAGCAGCAGACGAGTATTCCCGTAAACATGGGCATTCTTGAGTAGAAGACTATAAAAGGACTAGTAGTTGTAGCTACTAGTCCTTTTATAGAGATCTTATTCCTCGATTCCACTGAATTTCAACATTTTCATTAAAAATCGTGCCATGGTTTGAGGGCTTTCCTTCTTCCCTTGGGCGATCCAAAGCTGGTAAACACCTAGGAAGGCGTTAGAAAGGTAGATGGCTGCATATTTCTTTTCCTTATCCTGAAAAAGTTTGCGACTGTAGCGGCCCTGCCATTCATTTTCTAAGAGTACTTGGAGACGTTTCCGGATGAATTGTTGAATTTCTTGTGTTCCATTCTCTGAGAGAAGGGCAGCGAGAAGGGGTTCTCTTTTAAGAAAATCAAATATTTCTGTAATGGTAGCCTCCAGATGCCCAACGTGTTTATCAAAAATATAGTCTAAGGTATGGAAGAGACGATCTTGATAATGGTCAATCATATCGAATTTGTCTTTATAGTGGGTATAGAAACTAGACCGGCTAATGTCCGCTTCCTGGGTCAGTTTGACCGTCGTAATTTGGTCAAAAGGTTGTTCTGAAAGGAGCCTTACCATCGCATTTTCTAGGACCTTTTTTGTTTTTTGTCTTTTATTGCTTTCCATGGATTTCTTTCCTTGCATTTAAAATTTGAAGTGGTATAATCTAGTATATCAAAAATAGACACTGTGTGCAAAAATGGAGGTTGAGTCATGTTTAAAGAATGGAAAGCCATTTTTAAACGACCTAAATTTATTGTTGTGATGTTAGGAGTCTCTCTGATTCCTTTCTTATATAATGTCATCTTTCTTAGTTCCATGTGGGATCCTTATGGAAAATTGTCTGATCTGCCGGTGGCGGTTGTCAATAAGGATCAATCAACGGTTCTGAACGGTAAAACCTTAGCTATTGGGGATCAGATGGTTGAAAATATGGAGAAGGGGAAAGCTCTAGATTTCCATGTCGTCGATCAACAAGTAGCTGATAAGGGCTTGGAAAATGGGGATTATTACATGGTCGTGGAACTGCCAGAGGATCTTTCCCAAAAGGCTGCTTCCATCATGACTACAGACCCTCAGCAAATGAAAATCCAGTATAAAACCTCTAGTGGACATGGATTTGTTGCAGGAAAAATGAGTGATTCAGCAATGAGTGTGCTCAAGCAATCGGTTCAAAAAAATATTATTAATAACTATACTTCTACCCTCTTCAGTAGTATGAAAGAACTCCAATCAGGAATGGGAACGGCTAGTGCTGGAAGTGGTCAGTTGGCAGATGGAGGAAAACAACTCCAGGCCGGAACAGACCAACTCAATGCTGGTTTGCAACGCTTGGCAAGCTCTACCCTTCTTTTTTCAGATGGCGCTAATCAGTTGGCCGCAGGTTTGGGACAATATACAACTGGGGTCAGTCAATTAGCTGGTGGTGTTGGTCAGCTAGCAACGGGTGTGAATCAGTATACAGGTGGTGTCGCTCAGCTTTCTGCTGGAGCTGACCAATTGGATGCGGCCTCTGCGGAATTGCAAGCTGGTGTGCAGGCCCTTCAGGATGCGGCGCGTGGTGGTGATCTGACTGCTCTGGTTGACGGGTCAAACCAGGTAGCCACTGGAATGGGGCAATTAGCTGACCAATTGGCTGGGATTACCATTTCTCCAGAACAGACCGAGACCATCAACCAAGCTGTTTCTCTTTTAACCAACCTTCAAAGTAAATTAGGTCAAGGACAAGATCCGACGGCTGGGCTTAAAGCAGGGTTGAGTCAACTAGAAGCGGATCTGTCGGCCTTGATTGCGGCAGGAGGGTCTGGAACGTCAACGAGTATCGATGCTGCGGGTGCTGTGTCGGCAACAGCAGCCTTCCAAAAATTAGATGCGGCAGATCAGGCTGAAATTCTAGCCGCTTTGCCAGCTGGTGGATCAACTTCAATAACAGATACGAGCCAATTACAGGCTTTATTGGGAGCTGTGCAAGCTCTCTCCGCTGTACTTGATCAAAATGGTGCAGCTCTGGGGCAAGACCTAGCTCCATTAGTTGATCAAGCCTTGACAGACCTTCAAACACTTCAGACAGGTATTGGCCAATTCGGTCAATTACAAGCTGCAACACAGACCTTGGCACAGGGTTCTTCCGCTGTAGCAGCCGGTTTGGGCCAACTACAAGGACAGCTTGAAACGGGAGCGGATGGTCTGGTCGGTGGAGTTTCCGCCTATACCTCCGGTGTTTCAGAATTGGCCCAAGGAGCTCGTACCTTGAATGAAAATTCCGGTCAATTGCAGTCAGGTGTTGCCCAATTGCAAGATGGCGCTAGTCAATTGGATGCTAATTCTGGAGCTCTCCTAGATGGTGCCGGACAGTTGGCTTCAGGAGCTAGTCAATTACAAGATGGCTCTCAAGCACTTGCTCAAGGGGGCGGTCAACTTGGAACAGGGATGACATCTCTAGTTGATGGCTTGGTTAGTCTTCAAATTGGCTTGGACAATGCCAATCAACAACTACAAAAGGCTAATGTAGAAGAAAGCAATGCGAATACCTTATCTGAACCAATTGCTTTGGAGAAAACGGAACAGGATCAAGTGGAGGTAAACGGAGTTGGGATGGCCCCTTACATGGTTTCTGTCGCTCTCTTCGTTGCAGCTATTGCGACCAACACCATTTTCCAAACACTCCCTTCTGGTAGACAACCTTCCACTCGTTGGTCTTGGTTGAAAGCTCGCTTGGAAGTGAATGGAATTATTGCTCTAGTAGCGGGGCTGCTGGTTTATGCCGGAATTCACTTAATTGGCCTAACGGCTAATCATGAAATGGCAACGCTAGGTGTTATCTTACTCACCAGTGCAGCCTTTATGGCCTTAGTTACGACATTGGTGACCTTGGACAATAAGGTTGGAGCCTTCTTGGCCCTGATTCTATTACTGCTACAATTGGGAGCCAGCGCAGGAACCTACCCAATTCAACTCTCTAATTCCTTTTTTGAGACCCTTCATCCTTGGTTACCTATGTCTTACTCCGTCTCTGCCCTTCGAGAGACGATTTCGATGACTGGTCAAATTGGAAGTCAAGTAGCCTTCCTCAGCATGACCTTGGGACTCTCTATTCTTGTCGGGTATTTGATTTACAGACCTGACAAGCAGGAGTAAAGTTCAGGGACTGGGAGACAAGTCAACTACTTATACTTAACTAATTTCAAAATCGGAATACTAGCGGGATTTCAAAAAAATGATGAGGAAAGCTGATGAAGTAAAGTTCATCAAAGAGGCTTGACAAAGTCAGATTTTGAAATCCAATGAGTATTACAATTAGAATACATAAAAATAGCATAGAATCAACGTTTCTGTTATGTGATTCTATGCTATTTTCTTTGTGAAAAATTTTTGGTTTGACCTTATTTTTCGAGTAGGTTGTGGTCAACAATTTTTTGATAGGCTGTTTGTTGGTCTTTTTTATGGTCTTGAATAATTTGGAGCAGGGTTTCCACACACTCTTGACCTAGTTCCAAGGCTTGGATATCGATATAGGCTGTCACATCGTAGGTAGGAGCTAGAGAAGTGAAGCTGAGGCAAGGAAGGTGGAGCTGATGGTCTTGTAGATAGCTGGCCACCCCTTCTGCCAAGAGGCTATCGGTCACAATGATGGCGTCTAAGGGAATTTGTTTTTCCAGCATATCTTCCATCACCTGGTAGCCCTCGTGAAAGAGGAGATCTTTGGCGAAGTAGAGGAGCTTCTTATCCATCTCCACCCCCTTTTCTTCCAAAGCATCTTGATAACCTTGAAAGCGATCTTGGTTAACAAAATAATCCATACTTCCCGCTAAAAAGGCAATGCGTTTGTAGCCTTTGCTCAGAAGGAAGTGAGTGGCATCAGCCCCTGCTTGTCGGTTGTCATTGTCCACCAGGGAAGTAAAGGGATCTGTCGATTTTCCTAAAATGAGGAAGGGAAAATGCTGTTCGCGAACGAATTGAACCAAGGGATCTTGAGGCTTCGCATACAGAAAGATCAACCCATCAACTCGTCGCCCTCGAACCATTTGGGAAATGGATTCTAGGCGCTCGGTTTCCGTTCTGCCTGTAGACAATAAGATGGCATATTGGTATTCGGAACTAATTTGGCTAATTCCCCGCAGTACAGTTGGGAAAAAGGAGTTTTGGTAGAAAGCATCTGAATCGTCCGGTAGGACTAAGCCAAGTACCTTGGTTTCACTACTAACCAAGCTCCGAGCATTGAGGTTGGGATGGTAGTCCAATTCTTTCATGATTCGGCGCACCCGTTCCTTGGTCGCCTGACTGATTGTTGTTTTATCCTGAATGACGCGCGTGACGGTTGAAGGGGAAACCCCAGCCCGTTCCGCAACATCTTTAATGGTGACGCGCATAATTATTCTCCTTGATGATCACGGAATTGTGTTTGGTAAAAAACCAAAGCGAGGGTAAGTAAGAAGAGACTGTTTTGAACCAAAACGGAGGTGGCCAGATCTAGGCCAAGTAAGCCTAGTAAGCAGGTCACCAGCGTTGGAATTCCTAGGGAATAGAGAATGATGTGAAAGGCTTCTTTAAAGCCCTGAAGCGAGTTAAAACGCGATTTGCTGACCAAGTATAGGAGTGCAGCACTCCCTAAGGTTAGCAGTAAGAAGTTTAGACTAAGCAGTCCCCAAGAAAGTGCTAGGACAAAAAGACTGATGACCAAGCGATTGCTCTCAAACCAAGATTGATTTAGGGCCTGTGTCCAAGTATTCGGGCTGCTTAAATCTTTGGTTTCTAGTTTATCATAAGAAAGGCGAGCAATCTCCTGATTGGATTGGAACAATCGTACATCGTCTTCCCGGAATTCCCAGACAAAATCTGGACTCTGTGGAGCCTCTTCCCCAATGACAATCCAATCTTCTCCAACCTGCCAGGAGGTTTTCTGAGAAATTTGAGCTCGTCCCTGGTTAAACGTGATTCCAGTAGCAGCTATTTTCTCCACCTGTTCTTGGTCAAAGACACGATAGGCTTGAGGGACCAGCTGCTCCAAGGGATAGGAAGTCCGTTGCAAACTTGTCCAACAGACAGGAATACAGGTAAGAGCTAATAGGAAGATCCAGGTAAAGAGCAGCTGAGGCCAGCTGAGGAGTCTCCGTTGCTCAAAGGCTCGGCGAAAAGGGAAGAGATTTTGGAAATAGCTAAAGGGGTAGGGCAAGGTTGTGTCCTTTCTAAGTGGCGAAAAAGGTGGGACAAGCTTATCCCTTGTCACCACCGCTAGTTAAACCAGAAACAAAGTTCTTTTGTAGGAAGAAGAAGAGGATACAGATTGGCAACGCCGTTAACACGGCCCCGGCAGCGAAGAAGGAGATTTTTAGATTCTTAGGATCGCTGACGAAGGTACGGAGACCAACAGCCACTGTATAATATTCTTTTTCCCGTAAAAGGAAACTGGAGAGAATGTAGTCTCCAAAAGGTCCCATAAAGGCCCAAAGTGCTTGAACTGCAACCATAGGACGAACAAGGGGGAGGACAATCTGCCAGAAACGGCGGAAGTGTCCAGCACCATCAATCTTGGCGGACTCATCCAAAGAAATAGGGACTGTATCAAAGTAGCCTTTCATCAACCAAGCATTCATTGGGATGCCACCACCAACATAGAGGAAGATGAGGAACCAGCTTTGGTTTAGAGCATTGAGCATCAAGGCCATAACAAAGAAGGCTGTGAGGGCTGCAATGGTCGGTACCATTTGAATGATGAGGAAGAAGACCAAACTTTGTTTACGGGCAATAAAGTTGTAACGGCTATACGCATAACCAGCTAATACAACAATAGAGGTTTGAATCAACATTGTCAAGACAGCAATGATTAAAGTATTGGTGTACCAAGTTCCAAAGAGGGTGTCGGTAAAGAGACCGCTAAAGTTATCTAAGGAAAGCTGAATGTTGCTGTCCAATTTAAAGGCAACCACGTTCCCAGATTTGAAGGCTGAGGAGATGGTGATAGCCAAAGGGTACAAAATAATCAATGATAGGAGGCCCAAGTAAAGGTAGGTCAACCCTTGATTGAGGCGTCTTTTAAAGGTGATGGAACGTTGCATTATACATCCTCCATATCAAAAGCGTGAAGTTTCTTGAAGGCAATCATGGAGATACCGATGACGATGATGGAGATAATAAGGGTCACCGCCGCCGCCATGGAATATTGCGGAGCAGTACCAGTGGTAAGTCGGTAAATCCAGGAAATCAAGATGTCAGTAGAACCAGCACCTCCCCCAACACTTCCGGGACCTCCTTCATTGAAGAGGTAGATAATGGAGAAGTTATTGAAGTTGAAGGTGTATTGACTAATCAAGGTTGGAGCAGCAACTGCCAAAATCATTGGGAAAGTAATCTTGGTGAATTTTTGCCAGCTATTCGCCCCATCAATGTAGGCTGCCTCATATAAGTCATTTGGAATGGATTGTAGGATACCTAGAGTAAGGACATAAATATAAGGGAAACCTAGCCAACCTTGCATCATAATGAGAGCTACCTTGCTCCAGAAAGGATCCGTCTTCCAAGGAATAAGGACGCCGTCTAAGAAGGGGATGACCTTGGAAATGGCAGGGATAACTTGGGTATTGATTGCTCCAATGGAATCATTAAACATGTTGGAGAAGGTCATGATTGTAATGAAGGCTGGAACTGCCCAAGGAAGGAGGAAAATAACCCCAAAAATTCGTTTCCCTTTGATAAAAGGTTGATTAGAGATAATAGCAGTAAAGATCCCAATGATGATTTGCAGGGTAGTAGCTGCCAAGGCCCAGATAATGGTCCAGCTTAAAACAGAACCAAATGCTGAGCGGAAGGTAGACAGTTGCCAAATGTTCATGAAGTTAGTCAAGCCGACCCATTCCAATAGTTTAGCCGGAGGCAAATGCTTGAAATCATAATTGGTAAAGGCAATCAAAATGGTTACCAAAACCGGGAAAACAATGGCGAAAATCATAGCCACATAAGAAGGGACAATTAGTAAATAAGGGAATCCATTCTCATAAATGGAGTGACTCATTTCCTGCCAGCTTGTAGCGACAGGTAGTCCTTGATTCCAGCGATTGGCAGTCTTGTGAGCATCCCATAGATTAAAGCCATAAAAGACCAGATAGGCAATGACAAAAATCAAGTGGAAGGTTCCCTGAATTAAGAGGAAGAGGGAATTATCTCGGCCCCTCATGGATCCAAGTGTCACCAAGCCTTGCAATTGGAATAGCGCTGTTGTAAAGAAATAAATTAAGAATAAGAGTGTTATCCCTAAGAAAATTCCTCCCTTAACTTTCTGGCGATTGTAAATCTGCCCCAGTCCAGGAATAAGGGATAAAAGAAGTGCTTTTTTTGCGTTTTGTTGTTCCATAAATCAGTCCTCGTAGAGATAGGATTGTCTGGGGATAAAGAGTAGTGTTGGGATTGTTATACTCTTTTAGTTTATCTTTTATTACTGTGTTAGCTCGTCTTGCCGTACTTTAGTACTGCCTGCGACTCGCTGCCTTGTACTAAAAGCAAACTAAAAGACTATATCTCAACTTTCCCTATTTTAGTTCGTGAACATACTTTGACTGAACCCTATAGAAGTAAGTTCTAAAATAATAGAGAGGCCAAGACTTTAGAGTCCCAGCCTGCTCTCACTAACAGTTAAGGGTTCTGAGAAATTTGTCTCTTATCACCCGGTATAGAGAGATGGGCTACTCTCCGAATTTTTGATCAATGCTATCTTTGATGAGTTTTACAGCATCGTCAGCAGCAGCTTTAGGGGCTTTTTTACCACTTACAGCTTCAAAAAGCATTGTTGCTGCTGGATCCCAAACAGTAGACATTTCAGAAATACTTGGCATTGGTTGAGCAGAGTCGAACTGTTTCACAACGGCATTTGCCAACTCATCTTTGCTATCTACAGCATATTTACGAGCTTCAGTATTTGCAGGAACTTCGTGGTTCTTGTCATAGAAAGCTTTTTGTTGATCGGTTGAAGTCAAGAAGTTTAGGAATTCTTGAGCGCCATCGATGTTCTTAGAAGCTACAGGGATAACCCAAGCTTTACCGCCTGCAAATGCTTCGTAGTTGGCTCCACCTGGAAGAGTTGGGATTGTTGCTACACCGTAGTTGATGCCTGCATCCTTATAAGCAGCAGCCTTCCAAGGCCCATCAATCACAGTAGCTGTTTTCTTTTCTTGGAATTGAGACTCAATCAAGTTGGCAGCACCTTTTTGGTCTTGCATCCCTTTAGGCCATTTTTCATACCAAGTTTTCGCATATTCTAGACCTTTGATAGAACCGTCGTTAGCAAGACCGATATCTTTGGCATCTGTACCATCCTTACCAAAGACATAACCACCGTTACCACCTAGAAGTCCGTATGCATAGTAGAAGTTTACCCAGTCAGCAAGGAAGGCCGTGTTTTTACCTTCTTCTCCTTCAAAGTTGTAGGCTGGATCTTCGGCTAATTTTTCAACTTCTTCGAAAGTCTTAGGAGCTTCTTGGATTAAATCCTTGTTATAGTAGAGGACCAACGTTTCGATAACAGCAGGAGCTCCATAAACATGACCATCGGCAGCTGTTACCAATTTTTTGGTTGTGTCGTCAGTCATGCTTTCTTCAGCCAATTCAACTTCTGCTAGTTGGCCATCGTTACCAAGGCTTCCGACACGGTCGTATGGCGCCATCATAACATCCACAACATCACCAGATTGGTTATCCAAGGAAAGATTATCCAAGCCAGTCAATTGATCTCCAGTCTTGATGTTGATTTTTGTTCCGCTTTCTTTTTCAAAAGCCTGAGCAGCTTCTTCGATGTAAGGTTTGTATTGTTCTTCAACATAAACCGTTAGTTCTTTACTACCGGAGTCAGAATTTTGTGAACCATTACTGCAGGCTACCAAAACCCCTGCAAAAGCAATCGTTGAAAGAAGGGCGGTCGTTTTAAGAATTCTCTTCTTCATGATGAGTGTCTCCTTTATCTAGCTCATTAGAGCAAACGTTTTCTCTTGACAAAAAAATTATATCAAAAATTGCAAGCGGTTGCAAGCGGTGTAGAAAAAATTTTTATGATAAAATAAAACAAGGGAAATCTTCTTTATATAAAGGGATTTCCGAGCAAAACCCAAGTGATTTTTTCAAGAAATTTTCAAGAAAAAATGAAAGTGGAAAAATTATCCAAATTCATCTTGCTTTTGTGAGTCAAAAGGGATATAATGGCGATGCAAACGTTTTCGCAAAGTGCTTGCGTAACGTGATTGAAAAAAACAGGCGAGGTATACTTATGAAGCAACGTCAAAGTGGTGTCTTGATGCACATTTCTTCCCTTCCAGGGAAGTACGGGATTGGATCCTTTGGCCAAGCAGCTTATGACTTTGTGGACTTCTTGGTCCGTACAAAACAGCGCTACTGGCAGATTCTTCCATTAGGAACAACTAGTTACGGAGATTCTCCTTACCAATCATTTTCAGCATTCGCTGGAAATACTCATTTTATTGATTTTGATATCCTCATCAAGGAAGGTTTGCTGATGGAAGCCGACTTGGAGGGAGTGGACTTCGGTGATGATCCTTCTACAGTGGATTACGAGAAATTATTCTATAACCGTCGGCCATTGCTAGAGAAGGCAGTGGCGAACTTTATGGCCCGGGGTTATAACCCAGAGTATCAACATTTCTTAGTGGACTCCGCTAGTTGGTTGGATACGTTTGCGGAATACATGGCTATTAAAGAACACTTCCAGCAAAAATCATGGTTGGATTGGCCAGATGAAGCTGCTAAAAGTCGCGAACCACGTGCAATTGCAGAGTATCGGGAAAAACTTGCTCCTGCTTTGAATTACCACCGTGTCACTCAATACTTCTTCTTTAAACAATGGTTAGCTCTTAAAGGCTATGCCAATGAGAATCACGTTGAGATTGTTGGAGATATGCCAATTTATGTGGCAGCTGACTCTTCTGAAATGTGGTCTCAACCTCATTACTTCAAAACAGATGAAGAAGGCCGTCCATCATGGGTTGCCGGAGTTCCACCTGATGCCTTTACGGCTGAAGGTCAGCTCTGGGGTAATCCAATCTATGATTGGGATGCTATGAAAGCTGATAACTATGCATGGTGGATCAAACGTTTGGAAGAAAGCTTTAAGGTCTATGACGTTGTCCGGATTGACCATTTCCGTGGATTTGAGTCCTACTGGGAAGTGCCTGCTGGTGCAGAAAATGCTATCGGTGGTCGTTGGGTCAAAGGTCCAGACTATGACCTCTTCAAGACAGTCAAAGAAGAATTGGGTGATTTAAATATCATCGCCGAAGATCTTGGCTATATGACCCAAGAAGTCTATGACTTCCGCGAGAAAACTGGCTTCCCAGGAATGAAGATTTTGGAATTTGCCTTTGATCCAGACGGTGATAGCCAAGATATGCCGCACCATGCTAAGAATAACTCTGTTATGTATACAGGTACCCATGACAATGAGACAGTTCTTGGCTGGTATGAAAATGAGGCGGACGAAGCCACTCGTCGTTTTATGGAACTCTACACCAATAAACGTCCTGATGAGTCTGTACCGGCAGCGATGTTGCGGACCGTCTATGCATCTGTCAGCTTTATGGCTATTGCGACTATGCAAGATCTTCTTGGCTTAGGTAGCGATGCCCGAATGAATACCCCATCCACACTTGGTGGAAACTGGGTATGGCGGATGACAGAAGAACAACTAAACCAAGAGGTAGAAGATTTGTTGACCTACCTCACTGTGACTTATCGTCGTTCTAACGAGAACCTGTCTAAGTAAGAAAGGTAGGGACAATTCCTATGGCAACTTTATCCCTTAAAAACATTTACAAACGTTATGATAATGGATATGAAGCCGTGAAGGATTTTAACCTGGAGGTGGCTGACAAAGAGTTTATCGCTCTAGTTGGTCCATCTGGGTGTGGAAAATCAACGACCTTGCGGATGATTGCAGGTCTAGAAGATATTACCCAAGGTGAATTTTACATCGATCAAGAACTGGTAAACGATGTGGAACCTAAAGATCGTGATATCGCTATGGTTTTCCAATCCTATGCCCTTTATCCACACATGACTGTTTTTGAAAATATGGCCTTTGCTTTGAATTTGCGCAAAGAATCAAAAGAGGAAATCAAGAAAAAGGTGGAAGAGGCTGCGGAAATTTTAGGACTCAGTCATCTGCTAGACCGTTTACCTAAAGCTTTGTCTGGTGGGCAACGGCAACGGGTTGCTTTGGGACGGGCTATCGTCCGCGCTCCCAAAGTCTTCTTGATGGATGAGCCCTTGTCTAACTTGGATGCCAAATTGCGCGGAGACATGCGAGCAGAAATTATCCGCATCACACAACGCTTAGGTGCGACAACCATCTACGTAACGCACGACCAAACCGAAGCCATGACCATGGCAGATCGGATTGTCGTGATGAACATTGGTGAGGTTCAACAAATTGGAACTCCAAAAGAAATTTATGAAAATCCACGCAACTTGTTCGTGGCTGGTTTCGTTGGAGCTCCGACCATGAACTTCATCCAGGGGCGGATTCAGGGAGACCATTTTATTTCCGAGGATGGGACTGATTTCAAATTGGCGCAAGGGCAGTATGCACAGTTGAGAACCAAAGGGTATGACGGAAAAGAAGTAACTTTGGGAATTCGTCCGGAAAATATTTCCAATGACCCACTGGTGTTGGAAACTTATCCTCAATCCCAATACAAGGCAGAGGTTGATTTTGCGGAGCTTTTGGGAGCGGAGTACATTGTCCACACACATCTGGGTGAGACTACTCTCAAGGCTATTGTTCACAGTCGACAAGATGTGCACATGGGGCAAGAAATGACCTTGGCCTTTGATATGAACCGGGCCCATTTCTTTGACCGGGAAAGTGAAGAAAATATTTTACATTCATAAATAGAAATTATATTTTTTAGGAGATAGAAATCATCATGCTTAATTTTAGAGACTATATGAGTCAAGTTCAGCAGAAAAACTTGGCGGATTGTTCAAATGAAGAGATTTATGTAGCCTTGTTGAACTATACCAAAGAATACAGTGCTGAGTTGCCCTATAACGATGCAAAGAAAAAACTCTATTACATCTCTGCAGAATTCCTTATCGGAAAACTCTTGTCCAATAACTTGATCAACCTTGGCTTGTATGAGTCAGTGAAGGAAGACTTAGCTGCTGTAGGTAAGAGTTTAGCAGAGGTGGAAGATGTTGAATTGGAGCCATCTTTGGGTAACGGAGGATTAGGACGTTTGGCAGCCTGCTTCCTAGATTCAATTGCTACTCTTAACTTGAACGGAGACGGTGTTGGTTTGAACTACCATTACGGTCTTTTCCAACAAGTCTTGAAAAACAATGAGCAAACAACGATTCCAAACCACTGGTTGGAAGAGCAAAACTGGTTAATCCGTTCAGAACGTACCTATGATGTGCCATTTGCTCACTTCAGTCTTCGTTCAACGCTGTACGATATCGATGTGCCAGGATATAAAACTGGTAAGAAAAACCGTTTGCGTCTCTTCGATTTAGATACAGTTGACGGCGCTATCATTCATGATGGCATCCAGTTTGATAAGACGGATATCTTGAAAAACTTGACCCTCTTCTTGTATCCAGATGATTCGAACCGCCAAGGTGAATTACTCCGTATTTTCCAACAATACTTCATGGTTAGCAATGCAGCTCAGTTGATTTTGGATGAAGCGGTTGAAAAAGGAAGCAACTTGTATGATCTTCCAGACTATGCTGTGATTCAAATCAATGATACTCACCCATCCTTGGTAATCCCAGAAATGATTCGCCTTTTGCAAGAACGTGGACTTAGCTTCACAGATGCTGTAGCCATTGTGAAACGCATGACTGCTTATACAAACCACACGATTCTTGCAGAAGCTTTGGAAAAATGGCCGTTGGAGTTCCTTGAAGAAGTAGTTCCACACCTTGTTCCAATCATCAAACAATTGGATGCAGATGTAAAAGCGAACTACAAAGATGCATCTGTAGCCATCATTGATGAAAATAATCGTGTGCACATGGCTCATATGGACATCCATTACGGATACTCTGTTAACGGGGTAGCAGCTCTTCATACAAATATCTTGAAAGATACTGAGTTGAATAACTTCTACAAGTTGTACCCAGAAAAATTCAACAACAAAACAAACGGTATTACTTTCCGTCGTTGGTTGATGCACGTTAACCCAGAATTGACTAAATTGATTGACCAAGAAATTGGTCGTGACTGGCACCATAATGCAGAGCTCTTGCAAGGTCTTTTGGATGTTGAAAACCGTGCTGCCGTTAAAGAACGTTTGGAAGTGATCAAACGTGAAAACAAAGAGAAATTGGCAAAACACTTGAGGGAAAAACAAGGGGTTGAATTGAATACCAACGCCATCTTTGATACCCAAATTAAACGCCTTCATGAGTACAAACGTCAACAAATGAATGCTCTTTATGTCGTGTACAAGTACTTGGACATTAAGGCTGGAAATATTCCTGCTCGCCCAGTAACGATGCTCTTCGGTGGTAAAGCAGCTCCTGCCTATACGATTGCCCAAGACATCATTCATATGATCATGACCCTTTCTGAAATTATTAAAAATGATCCAGAAGTGGCACCACACTTGCAAGTGGTTATGGTTGAGAACTACAACGTTACAGAAGCAAGTTATTTGATTCCTGCGACTGATATCTCAGAACAAATCTCCCTTGCTTCGAAAGAGGCATCCGGAACTGGTAACATGAAATTCATGTTGAACGGTGCCCTTACCTTGGGAACATCAGACGGAGCGAATGTGGAAATCCATGAATTGGTTGGCGACGACAACATCTTCATCTTTGGACAAGATAGCCAAACTGTTATCAATCTATACGAAACACACGGCTACGATTCTTACCACTACTACGAAAAAGAAGCTATCCGCCCATTGGTAGACTTCATTGTTAGCGATCAAATGCGTGCAACTGGACATCCAGAACGCTTGGAACGCCTCCATAATGAGTTGATGAACAAAGACTGGTTCATGACCCTTCTTGATTTGGAAGAATACATCCAAGTGAAGGAAGCAACCTTGGCAGCTTACGAAGACCGTGATAGCTGGTTGGATAAAGTCTTAGTTAACATTGCCATGGCAGGATTCTTCTCATCTGACCGTACTATCGCTCAATACAATGAGCAAGTATGGCATTTGGAGCCAACTAAATAACTGAAAAAGCAAAAGGTTTGAAACTACGTTTTCAAACCTTTTTCAAAACAGGACTCTGCCTTTACAAATAGCAGGGCAAGGGTTAAAATAGTAATAGAAAGTCTACCAGGAGGTCCCACATGCGAACACGATTGTTTCTACTGTTTACCAGTTTCACTATTATTTTAGCCGCTTGTGGGACCAAGCCTGCATCGGAGTCGAAAGAGAGTTCTTCTACCAGTGTAAAACAAGAGGTCTCCAGTAGTTCGAAGGCTTCCTCTTCAAGCGAAACAACCAGCTCAACTCAAATCCAAGAGTCCACAATTGATACTCAGGGGATTTTAGCTGGGGACTATTCCACATTAGTCGGTACTTGGGTCAATGATAAGGGGGAGGCTCTTCGTATCGAGCCGGATGGCAGTAGCGATCGCTTCGATGCCTCTATTTTTAATGGACTAGAGGAGAACGAGGGTACCCTGGTATCTGACCACTATAAGATTGGTGGGGCCTCCTCTGCCCTCACCATTGTTCCAGCAGGGCAAAAACTGCCCTTTCATGACCAAGTCGCTACTGTCGACAGTCTGGTTATTGGAACAAGCGCGGAGGCAGCCAAGCATGCCTTTACGCGAGCACACTAATTTTTCCTATGGTTAAAGAGGCTGGATCCCACAATCCCGCCTCTTTCTTGCTATCTAGAAAGAGGATTTATTGTGACAGAAATTCTTGAATTACCAGAAGTCCTGGCTAACCAAATTGCTGCCGGAGAAGTGGTTGAGCGCCCCAGCAGTGTGGTCAAGGAACTCTTAGAAAATGCCATTGATGCTGGCAGCCAGTCTATTGAAATCCGCTTACAGGAGGCTGGACTTAAACTCATTGAGATTCGTGATGATGGTCGAGGAATTGCTTTCGGAGAATTATCTTTGGCCCTTAAACGTCATGCAACCAGTAAAATTAAACGTCAGGCTGATTTATTTCGGATTCGGACTTTAGGTTTCCGTGGGGAGGCTCTACCTTCTATCGCTTCCGTCAGTCGCTTGACCCTGGAAAGCCAGGAGGCTGGTGCTCATAAGGGGCAACGATTGGTGACACAGGCTGGTGAGATTTTGGAAGAAGAGACCATTAGCCGTGCTCAAGGGACGACCGTTCGAGTGGCGGATCTGTTTTACAACACCCCAGCTCGTCTCAAGTATATGCGCAGTCCCCAGTCGGAGCTTTCTCATGTTGTGGATGTGGTCAACCGTCTAAGTCTAGCCCATCCAAGCATCTCATTTACGCTCATTCACGAAGATAAGCAGCTGCTTCAAACAAGTGGACAAGGAGATTTGCGTCAGGTTTTAGCAGCTATTTATGGCTTGACAACTGCACGGAAGATGGTTGAAGTGGAGGCTTACGACTTGGATATTTCCGTTCATGGTTATGTGAGTTTACCGGAATTGACCCGTGCCAACCGTTCTTACATCACCCTGCTCGTTAATGGCCGTTATATCAAGAACTTCCTGCTGAATCGGGCTATACTTGAAGGTTACGGCAGTAAGCTCATGGTTGGCCGTTTCCCTCTCGTTGTTTTGGATATTGAATTGGATCCCTTCCTTGCCGATGTGAATGTCCATCCGACCAAGCAAGAATTGCGTTTGTCAAAAGAAAAAGAAGTGATGGATTTGATTCGCCAGGCTATTCAAGAGGCCCTAAAAGAGCAGGATCTGATTCCCGATGCCTTGGAAAATTTAGCCAAATCAGCGGTTCAGAAAGTAGATAAACCGGTACAAACCAGCCTGGTTTTGGAAGAAAATCCAATCTATTTCCAAGTTCCTTCCCAAGAAGAGGCTCAAGGTTCAACCCCTGAAGTAGTAGTGGAGGAAGCACCTTCGACATCTAACTCTGTTCACTTTGCCCGAAGACAGGAAGCTGATTATGGTGATTTAGACCACCCTGAATTGGATTTAGCCAGTCTAGAAAAGGCATATGGGAAACTAGAAGGGGAGGAGACAGCAACCTTTCCCCAACTAGAATACTTTGGCCAAATGCATGGGACTTATTTGTTTGCCCAGGGGAAAGAAGGTCTCTATATTGTGGACCAACACGCAGCCCAGGAAAGGGTTAAATACGAAGAATATCGCCAATCCATCGGAGAGGTTTCTGGTGATCAACAACAATTGCTGGTACCTTATATTTTTGAATTTTCAGCGGGAGATGCCCTTCGTATTAAGGAGCAGCTACCGGTCCTCGCGGAAGTTGGTGTTCATTTATCTGATTACGGAAACAATCAGTTTATTTTGCGGGAGCACCCGATTTGGTTCAAGGAAGAGGAAATTGAAGCCGGTGTTTATGAGATGTGTGATATGCTCTTGATGACCAAGGAAGTCTCTATCCATAAGTATCGAGCTGAATTAGCGATTATGATGAGCTGTAAACGATCAATTAAGGCCAACCATGCCTTGGATGAACATTCCGCTCGCCATCTTCTCTATCAATTAAGACTCTGTCAAAATCCTTATAATTGTCCTCATGGGCGGCCAGTTTTAGTTCATTTTACGAATAGAGATATGGAGAAGATGTTCCGGCGCATCCAGGAGAATCATAAGAGTCTTCGAGAATTTGGTAAATACGAATAGAAAGTAAGAAAGTCATGTTTGAATATATGAAAGGTCAGCTGACCAAGATTCGCACCAATGCCCTTGTTTTGGAGGTTGGGGGGATTGGCTACTTAATCCATGTGGCCAACCCTTACGCCTACAGCGGTCATGTCAACCAAGAATTGACGGTTTACCTCTATCAAGCGGTACGGGAAGATGCCCAGACCCTTTATGGTTTCCGAGATGAGGCAGAGAAGGAGCTCTTTTTACACCTAATTTCAGTATCTGGGATTGGGCCTACTTCAGCCTTAGCCATTATTGCTGCGGATGATCATGAAGGTTTGGTTCAAGCCATTAGCGAGAAAAATAGTACCTATTTAACCAAATTCCCTAAAATTGGGAAAAAAACTGCCCAACAAATGATTTTAGATTTGGAAGGCAAACTACAGGCGGGTGAGGTTCAGCCGCTTAAGACTGCTGTGACAGCCGATAATCAGGCTTTGGATGAAGCTATGGAAGCCTTGCAAGCTTTGGGTTACAAAGCTACGGAATTGAAGAAAATTCGGAAGTTCTTTGATGGAACTTCGGATACGGCTGAAAATTATATGAAATCAGCCTTGAAAATGTTGGTGAAATAAAGGAGACGGCCATGAAGGCAGAGATCATTGCAGTAGGGACGGAGCTTTTGATGGGGCAAATTGCCAATACCAATGCTCAATTCCTGTCTCAAGAATTGGCAGGTTTGGGGATTGGGGTTTATTACCACACGGTTGTTGGGGATAATGTCGAACGGCTGACAGAGGTGCTAAGTCTGGCAAAAGAACGAGCGGATTGGGTGATTTTATCCGGGGGTCTAGGTCCGACAGAAGATGATTTGACCAAACAAACCTTGGCTACTTTTTTAGGTCGGGACTTGGTGCCAGACCCAGAAGCCATGGCCAAGATCGATGCCTTTTTTGCCAGCAATCCTAAGCGAATCCGGACGGCAAATAATGACCGTCAGGCAGATACTATCGAAGGGGCGCGTGCCCTCCCCAATCGAACAGGTTTAGCCGTGGGGAGTCTTATTGAGAATCAGGGGGTTACCTATGTCCTTCTTCCTGGTCCACCAAGTGAACTCAAGCCCATGTTTTTAGAACAGGTGGCTCCACTTTTGAAACAAGAGCAAGCTCTCTATTCGCGCGTGCTTCGTTTCTTTGGGATTGGTGAAAGTCAGTTGGTGACTCGCCTCGCTGACCTAATTGCCAATCAAACCAACCCTACTCTAGCTCCATATGCTAAGGTAGGCGAAGTGACTCTACGATTGACCGCTCAGGCCGCCAGCCCAGAGGAAGGAGAGTCTTTGTTAGACCAATTGGAAACGGCCATTCTGCAAGAAGGGGATTTGCAAGATTATCTCTATGCCTATGGTGATCATCAGAGTTTAGCTCAGACAGTCCTCGATTTGCTGAAGGAGAAGGAGTTGACCTTGACAGCAGCGGAAAGTTTAACGGCTGGATTGTTACAGGCTGAATTAGCCCAATTACCAGGGGCTTCTGCAGTCTTTCCTGGTGGTTTTGTGACCTACAGTCTAGAGCAGAAAAGCCAGATGCTAGGGATTCCTCTAGAGAAATTGCAGTCGGCTGGTGTCGTCTCCGCCTGGACTGCTGAACAGATGGCTGCAGGTGCCCGAGCCCGCACGGGAGCGGACCTAGCCCTTAGCCTGACAGGGGTTGCGGGCCCTGATCAGTTGGAGGGACAAGAAGTGGGGACGGTCTGGCTAGGTTTGGCTGGTCCCCAAGGGACCAGCAGCCACCGTCTTTATTTAGGAGGTCGAGACCGCAACACCATTCGCCAGATGGCTGTTCTAGAGGCTTTTAATTTAATACGGAAAACTTTAATCAAGTAAGAGAGTTTGCTATAATGGAAGAAGTGTCTTGTATTTGAAATAAGGAGAAAAAATGGCAAAAAAACAAAAAAAATTACCTGAAATTACCAAAAAATTTGGTGATGAACGGAAAAAAGCCCTTGAAGATGCGATGAAAGTCATCGAAAAGGATTTCGGTAAAGGGTCGATCATGCGTCTAGGTGAACGGATGGATCAGAAGGTTCAGGTCATGAGTTCAGGAAGCCTGGCTTTGGACATTGCTCTGGGTGCCGGTGGTTATCCTAAAGGTCGGATTATCGAGATTTATGGACCAGAAAGTTCTGGTAAGACGACGGTTGCCCTACATGCGGTAGCCCAAGCGCAGAAGGAAGGGGGCATTGCTGCTTTTATTGATGCTGAGCATGCATTGGATCCAGCTTATGCCCAGGCTCTTGGAGTGAATATTGATGAGCTTCTGCTCTCTCAACCAGACTCTGGGGAGCAAGGTTTAGAAATTGCTGGAAAGCTGATTGATTCTGGAGCGATTGACTTAGTGGTGATCGACTCGGTAGCAGCCTTGGTTCCGCGAGCTGAAATCGATGGAGACATCGGAGACAGTCACGTTGGGTTGCAGGCCCGGATGATGAGCCAGGCGATGCGAAAATTAGGGTCTTCCATCAATAAAACCAAGACCGTTGCGATCTTTATCAACCAGCTTCGGGAAAAAGTTGGAGTTATGTTCGGAAACCCTGAAACCACACCGGGTGGCCGTGCCCTTAAATTCTATGCTTCTGTCCGCTTAGACGTTCGTGGCAATTCTCAAATTAAGGGAACTGGAGACCAGAAGGATGAGAATATTGGTAAAGAAACCAAGATTAAGGTTGTCAAAAACAAGGTTGCGCCGCCATTTAAAGAAGCAGTCGTTGAGATTATCTACGGTGAGGGAATTTCTGCGGCCGGGGAACTGGTCAAGATTGCTAGTGATTTGGAAATCATTAAAAAATCGGGAGCTTGGTATTCTTACGGAGACGATAAGATTGGTCAAGGTTCTGAGAATGCTAAGAAGTTCCTTAAGGAAAATCCAGTTATTTTTGAAGAAATTGATCGCAAGGTCCGTCAACATTTTGGCTTACCAGTAGCTGATCTTCCAGAAGGTGAGGCTGCAGATAGCTCGGAACAGCCTCAAGTCGATGAGAAGGTTTTGGAAGAAGCTGCGGACATGGTCCAAGATCTTCCTTTGGATTTGGAAGAGATTGAAATCGAAGAATAAATGCAAAAGTCGGTCTGGGGACCGATGGCCTTTTTTTCAAAATCCGCTAAACTAACAGTAGTGTAGCGAAAGGAGGATTTTGTATGATCAAAATTTACACAGTTTCAAGTTGCACAAGCTGTAAAAAAGCAAAAACCTGGTTAACTCAGCATCAATTAAGTTATAAAGAAAAAAACATTGGAAAAGATGGTATTACAAGAGAAGAACTAATGGCAATCCTCTCTAAGACCGATAATGGCGTTGCTAGCATTGTTTCTTCTAAAAATCGCTATGCCAAGAGCCTAGGGATTGATTTAGAAGATCTACCGCTTAGTGAGGTAGTGGATATTATCCTTGAGAACCCACGAATCCTTAAGAGCCCGATTATGGTAGATGAGAAACGTCTACAAGTAGGTTACAAAGAAGATGATATTCGAGCCTTTCTCCCACGATCTGTTCGCAATGTTGAAAATGCAGAGGCTCGCTTACGCGCGGCTCTCTAACTCCAAAAAAGCTGGCCTTATTTGCGCCAGCTTTTTTGTCAGTAGAAAGACAGTATGATAAAATAGAGGCTGAGAGGAGACTCGAATCATGAAAAAAATACTCATAACAGCCACGCTAAGCCTCCTTGTGCTAGCAGGGTGTGGTCAAGCTAGAAAAGAAAACAAGGAAGCTCAAAAGGAGATTGAAATTACTTCGACTCTTCCAATTTTGACGGAAAAGGTCGATGAAAATGCTGTGCAGAAAAAACGCCTGGAGTTTCCAACAGCTGCAGATGGAACGACCACTGTTCAAACTCTGACTTATCAAGGAGACAACTATCTGACGTTTGAAATAGAGCTCATTAGTCCTTTGACCGATGAATTGAAACAATCCGTTGATGAAGTAGGAGTAGCGGAAACCAACAACCGTTTACGAGCTGGCCTTGAAGAGGATGAGAACTATAAGGCAGCGACAGCCGTTCGAGGTTTTACCAATAATGTCGAGGTCTTAGAGGATCAGCGGCTTAAAAATGTTTCGACTTACAACTTTCAAGACTTGGATTTAGATGCCATCCGATCAATCGCCTACTTCCAAGGCAGTGGTATTGTAGAGATGAGCGAAGTTACTCCAAGTAAATTCTTGGAAGTTCGGCAGACGAACGGTGCCGTTGTGACTGATGCTCCGTAACCCCCAATTGTTTTCCCCTCTGGAGTGTGGTATAATGGGGAAATACTATATGAGAAAGAAGGTGTAATAGTGAGTTTTACAGATGAAACAGTTCGTTTTAATCTTGATGATTCCAATAAAAAGGAAATCAGCGAGACTTTGACCCATGTTTACACGTCCCTAAGCGAAAAAGGTTATAACCCAATCAACCAGATTGTCGGGTATGTTTTGAGCGGGGATCCAGCTTACGTGCCTCGTTACAACGATGCTCGGAATCAAATCCGTAAATACGAACGCGATGAGATTGTTGAAGAACTGGTCCGCTATTACTTGAAAGGACAAGGAGTCGATTTTTAATGAGAATTATGGGGTTGGATGTGGGCTCTAAAACAGTTGGAGTCGCAATCTCCGATCCCTTGGGATTTACTGCCCAAGGCTTGGAGATTATTCCCATTGATGAAGAGAAGGGTGAATTTGGCTTGGATCGCCTTTCTCAACTTGTCCAAGAATACACAGTAGATCAATTCGTAATTGGTCTGCCTAAGAATATGAACAATACCAGCGGTCCTCGGGTTGAAGCTAGTCAGGCCTATGGAGAATTACTGACCAAGGAGTTTGGCAAGCCAGTATCCTACCAAGACGAGCGCTTGACCACTGTGGCCGCTGAGAGAATGCTGATTGAACAAGCGGATATCAGTCGTTCTAAACGCAAAAAAGTGATTGATAAATTAGCGGCTCAATTGATTTTACAAAATTATTTAGACCGCCATTTTTAGGAGGAAACCATGTCACATTCACACGAAGAACACGAACGCGATGTTATCACTCTGGTAGATGAGGCCGGGAATGAAAGCTTATTTGAAATCATCTTAACCATCGATGGGCGAGAAGAATTTGGTAAGAACTATGTTCTCCTGATGCCCGTCAGCGCTGAAGAAGACGAAGATGGCCAAATCGAAATTCAAGCCTATTCCTACACAGAAAACGAAGACGGCACCGAAGGCGACCTCCAACCGATCCCTGAAGATTCCAACGCCGAATGGGACATGATTGAAGAAGTCTTCAACAGCTTCATGACAGAGGAGTGAAACAGTCATTGAAGTGACTGTTTCACCAGCCGACCGGAAATGAAGGCTTGGCTCAGGTCCTGCGGACATTTTCAGGGGTTGACATGAAATTGAGACTCACCCCAATCTCTTTTTATAGTCTTTTAGTTTGCTTTTAGTACAAGGCAGCGAGTCGCAGGCAGTACTAAAGTACGGCAAGACGAGCTAACACAGTAATAAAAGATAAACTAAAAGAGTATACCAGCCAGCTTGAAAGAAGCTAGGTAAAGCAATTAAACTGAAGAGAAAAACGATTTGTAGGGGTCGAGGCAGGTACTTGCCTCGGCTTTTTCTGTATTCGAATAACGAGGATCGGATGGATGCTGGAGGGAGTAGCTATTCCAGTTTCGGCCAGCGGGTTTGTATATTGATGGACCGATCAGCTAATTTGTTTCAGGAGTGTTTTAGAAAAGGGGGTTCTAATCATGAATCTGGAGGCGTTAGAGTCTTGGTTTGATAGTCGGATTGGACTGAATTTTCATAAGGGTCAGGAGCGGTTGTTGGAAGCTTTAGAACTTCTGGACCATCCTGAGCGACAGTTTGCGAGTATCCAGATTGCGGGGACAAATGGCAAGGGGTCAACCCAGGCGATTTTAGGTCAACTGTTGCTGGACCAGGGTTATAAGGTGGGCGCTTTTACCTCTCCGCACTTAGAAGATATGCGGGAACGGGTGCGCTTGAATGGACACGTACTTCCGTTGGAGCGTTTGTCTCAGTTGGCCCTGCGTCTGCAGGAGGTGGAGGCTCAGATGCAGTTGGGGCCTCTGTCCTATTTTGAGCTGTGGACTTGTGTGGCCTTTCTCTATTTTGCGGAGGAGGCCGTGGATGTGGCACTTTTAGAGGTTGGGATTGGCGGTCGCCATGACGCGACTAATGTGGTGGAAAGTGAATTGGCTCTCATCACTTCTATTGGCTTGGATCATCAGGAACTCCTGGGGTCTAGCTTGACTGCGATTGCGTGTGAGAAAGCAGGGATTGTGAATGCAGAGCAGGAGTTGCTCTTGGGCCCGCTGTCCGCAGACTTGCTGCTAGTTTTTGAAGAAGAAGTGGCTCGTTTTGGGAATCCTATTTTCCGCTTTGGTCAGGATTTTGTGTGGCAGGACCAGACTTTCTGGACGAGTGGGTTGACCTTGGAAGAACTCAAGTTGAGTCTGCCGGGGGCTTATCAGAGAGAGAATGCAGCCCTAGCCTTGATGGCTGCCCTTCGCTGGGCTCGAATCAGGGGACAAGACCTTGACCTGGCTCAGATGCGACGGTCGCTGGAGCGTGTGCAGTGGCCGGGCCGTTTGGAACTGTTGGCATCGGGAGTTTACCTTGATGGGGCCCACAATGTGCCAGCCTTGGAGCGCCTGGTCGAGTTTATAAAGGCCCAGGCCTGGGACACGCCGATCTTCCTTTTAGGTTTTTTACCAAGAAAAAATTACCAGGAGATGGTCGCTTATTTACGGCAGCACTTACCACATGCAAGCTACTATCTTGTTCCTTTTGATGGAGGGTTAGAGGATGGATCTTTCCTAGGGCTGGACCGGCTTGAAAAAGGGATAGCGACCTTTATCCGGGAAGAGGAAAGGCGGCCAATCTTTATTACAGGTTCTTTACATTTTGTCGGTCAGGTGCGTAAAGGTTGGATAAGTGAGTAAATTAGCTAACATTTTGGTAAAAATGGTGTATACTAGATGGGAGAAAATAGATTAGGAGTAGCAGAATGTCCAAGAAATGGCTGACCGTAGGGTTGACGTTGTTGGTTGCCCTAGGATTGACAGCCTGCTCGGCACGATCCAGTCAAGAGCAACCGGTTGAAGAAGAGACGGTATTGGCAATTCCGGAAAACCTGGATGGAACCTATGCAGCTTCAACGGAAGATGAAAACTACCATTTGACCATGAAAGATGGTCAAGGGACCTTGATCTCGGACGATGGTGCTGGGAATAAAATTGTACGTCAGGTCCAGGTGGTTGATCCTGAAGGCATGATGGTGGACGAAGAGTACATGCTCTATCGTGTGGAGAACCATCAACTTTACATCCAAGATATTGAATATGATTATGATGGGGAGCTGGAGGCTGAGAAGGTCTTTAAGCGAACAGGATAAGTGATAAAGAGGAAGAAGTGTGCGTAAATTACGATTAATCATGTGGAAATATGGTTTTAGTGTTGCAATCATGTTGGCGGAATTAACCTTGGTTTTAGCCGCCTTCTTTTATTTCGGCCGTATGTTTCCCTATATTTGGCTGGGTTTGATTTTCTTAATCACAATAGCCACGATTATTTCCATTTTTAACCGTAATATGGCCCCTGATAGCAAAGCTACTTGGCTCTTAGTAGCCCTTTTGCCAGTACTTGGTCCCCTGCTCTATATCATGTTCGGGGAGCGCCGTCTGTCTCGCAAGGAGATTCAGCAATTAGAAACGATTGGACAGTATGATTTCTTTGTACCCGCATCACAGGAAAGCCTGGATGAGGTGCGAGAGCAAAATCAATCAGTGGCGGGGATTATGCAAGCCCTTTTGAAGATTGACCCTAGCTCGGCCATTTACAAAGGGACTCAGTCTGATTACTTTGCATTAGGTGAGGACTATTTTCAGGCCCTCTTACAGGATTTGGAAGCTGCAGAGAAGTTTATTTTCTTGGAGTACTACATCGTGGAACCAGGGATTATGTGGGACCAGATTTTGGATATTCTCAAGCGAAAGGCAGCCCAGGGGGTGGAGATCAAGTTCCTCTATGATGACATTGGCTGTATGGCTACCCTTCCAGGTAACTATGCCCGCCAGTTGCGTGATCAAGGTATTGAGGCTTACCAGTTTAATAAGGTCATTCCCCGCATGACCGTGGCCTACAACAATCGAGACCATCGTAAAATTCTGGTCATTGATGGCCACATTGCCTATACCGGCGGAGTCAACCTAGCGGATGAGTATATCAATGAGCGCCTTCGCTTTGGCCATTGGAAGGATGGCGGAATTCGACTTCAAGGTGACGCAGTTCAAGCTATGGTTCGCCTCTTCCTCACGAACTGGTACATTAACCGAGGTGAGCTGGAAGACATTGATCGCTATCATTTCCTAGAAGAAAAAGAAGAGGGGCAGGGCTATTACATTCCGTATGGTTCTGGACCAAAGCCTATGTATAAGGAGCAGGTAGGAAAAAAAGTTTACCAAAACTTAATTACCCAGGCCCAGGACTATGTCTACATCACCACTCCCTATCTGATTATGGACTACGACTTGACTGAGGATATCAAAAATGCAGCCCTCAGGGGTGTAGATGTCCGCATCGTGACACCATATATTCCAGATAAAAAGGTTATTCAACTCGTAACGAGGGGAGCTTATCCTGACTTGCGGAGTGCGGGAGTCCGGATTTTTGAGTATGAACCTGGATTTGTTCATTCGAAAAATGTCTTAGTGGACGGTCATCTAGGAGTAGTGGGAACCATTAACTTTGACTACCGTAGCCTAGTACATCATTATGAAAATGCGGTGCTCATGTACCAGACCAATAGTCTAGAGGCTATGCGTCAGGATTTTCAAAGTATTTTTGATGAATCTATTGAAGTTACGGATCATACTATCAAGCCGGTTTGGTACCAACGTTTGATCAAGGAAATAGTGCAGATTTTTGCTCCTATGTTGTAAAAAAAGTGATAAAGAAGGGAGGGATTTTCAGTTGAAGGTGCCCGCCTCCCTTCTTTTTTGGTATACTAGAGAGGAATGAAAAAGGAGAATACGATGACGGAACAAATCATGGAATCTAGAGGAGACCGGCGGTCTTATCAGCGATCCAACCGGGAATCAAAAGAGAATGTTCAACTTCCTTTTGTAACTCCCTTAATTTGGAGCTTCCTTCTGGCCTTTTTTAGTGTGGCCAATCCTTTCCTGACTCAACTAGCGACGAATTTGCAAGAGCAAATCCTGTATGGGGGCTGGGCCCTTCAGCAAGGGCAGATGGTCTATGAGAACTTTTATGGAACTGCAGGTATTTTATTTTACCTCTTGATATGGCTAGGTTCCTTTTACCAGGGAGCAGCTCTCCTAAGTCTCTTTCAGTTTGTATTCTTTTATATCAGTGGACGTAAGGCTTATCGGTTCGCTTATAACCTAACAGGGAATCAACACGTTGCTGGGGCCTCCACCCATTTCTTTTATTTCTTGACATTGATTTTGGGATTTGGCGGTCTCTATGCTCCTCTTTTTACCCTTCCACTCTTATTGGTAGCACTAGAGACTTTACTGCAGATTTCCCAAGGAGAAGTAGGGAATAAGATTTTTCTTAGATATGGTGCTTTGGCGTCTATTGTAGTGATGATAGATCCGTTTGTAGGGACTTTCTTTTTTGGAATCAACTTCCTCTACCTAACCTATCACAATCTTCGACAGCGTCAGATTGGTGTGGGCGTTTCCCAGCTCCTATCCGGCTTGATTGGTTTTTCGCTGGTCTTTTATCCTTTAGGCTATGTGACAGTTTTTAATGGAACCTTTGGGTTGGCTTTGAATCAAGGTTCTTATATCTGGCAGACCATGAATTTCCATATGGCTAGTTTCTGGCAACCAGCTCTTTTCTATTTCTTGGTTTTATTGGGCTTAGGTCTTCCAATTGGTTTGTGGGGTCTGCGGCAGGCGCCCCGGACCCGAGAAGGGCTCTTTTTCCTCCCTCTTGGTGTCCTGGGGTCTTTGGCTACCTGGCTTGTGGCCAGCAGTCAGGCTGAATTTGGTTTCCACCAGTTATTGCCAGGTTTAGTCTATTTCTGGCTGATCCAAATTTTTCTCTTTGATCGCTTGCAGGCAGGTGTCCAACATGGACGGCACCAAAAAGCTCAGACAGAACGTCCCCTATTCCGGAAGTATGTCGCCACCCTTTTCTACCTTCCCCTACTCTTGGGAACTGTTTTAGTTCTTCTTCCTTTAGGCATTCGAACTATTGGAGAAGCCGAGGTGCAAGAGGAACGTCAAGAATTGCGATCCTATATCCAAGCGGAGGCGGATCGCTCTGATACTCTCTATGCTTGGGATAGCCGGGCTAATTGGTACCAGGAGGTGGAGATGTGGTCGGCGTCCTCACTTTTGAGTCCGGATTATTATTTGGCTTTACCGGAAAATCAAATCCGCCTGACTAATGATTTGGAAGGCGGCCGGCCGCGCTACGTGGTGGTTAATCAGTCTCAACCGCTCTTGGATGAGGTGGAGCGAGAGCTGTCGACCAACTACTCTGAGATTGAGACAGATTTGAATCAATTCAAACTTTACGAAAGAAAGTGATATCGATGGGTAAATATCAATTAGATGATAAGGGCAAGGCTCAGGTTCGTCGCTTCCATGAAAAACAAGCACGAAAACAGGAAGCAAAACCAACTTCAAAGGCAGCCTTGCTTGAAAAAATGAAAAAATTGCAGTCCCAGCAAAAAGAGGGATAACTGTGAGAGGCCGCTGGCCTCTTTTTTGGTTTAGAAAGCTTGACAAATCAGGATTTGTGGTATAATAGGAGAGATTGAAGAGTGGTCAGATTTTCTTGCAAGATAAGTGAGGATGGGAGTGACCACCTTCGAACGGAATCCATTTTTGGATTGGTTACGACCGCTACCGGGTATGAAATCTGGGCGGGAGTGTAAGAATTTTGAAAAAAGTAAGGATGGAGCCCATTGGGTTTCCGAAAGGAAAAGATGTCAAGAAGTAGAAGAAATCGGGTTAGGTCCAACCCTGTTTTGCAAATCGTCAACTGGTTCCTATGGGGCTTGGTCTTTCTGCTATCCGCTTATCTGATTTACAGTGTGATTCGCTATAACATTTTAGCGGTCTACCATGTTAATTTGATGTTGTCCTTCCTGGCCATAGTAGTTCTAGGAATTCTATTCTGGGTGCTTTTGCGTTTCCCTGGGCGTGTTTGGGTAACGCTAGTTTTGGTAGTCGGATTGGTGTCAACTGGATTGGCTTCGATTGGGGTCCAACAGTTGGTAGGTCTTTCCACGCGCCTCAATCATCAGGCCAACTACACAGAGTATGAATTGACCGTCTATGTTCCTAAAGACAGTGACCGTAAGGACATTAGTCAGGTGGAGAAAATTTTAGCACCAATGGATACCGACCGGGATAACGTGACGAAATTGCAGGAAGACTTAAGTGCGAAAAAGCAGGTGACTCCAAATTTCGATACCTCATCCTCTTACGTAGATGCTTATAAGCAATTGCAAGAAGGTCAAGCACAGGCCATTGTCGTCAATAGTATTTTTGCCGATACCATCGAAAGTGAGTATCCAAACTTCCAGGACAATTTGACTCCTCTTTACACCATGAAGGTAAGACGGAAGTTGGAGACAGGTCGTCAAGACCCGAATGCTCAAGCCTTCACCATCTATGTCAGTGGGATTGATACTTATGGGCCCATCACTTCTGTATCTCGCTCAGATGTCAATATTTTGATGACCGTTAACCGTGAGACCCAGAAGATTCTCTTGACGACTACTCCTCGGGACTCCTATGTTCCCATTGCAGATGGGGGAAACAACCAGCCAGATAAATTAACCCATGCAGGTATTTACGGTGTGGATGCCTCTATCCACACGCTGGAAAATCTTTATGAGATACCAATCAATTACTATGTCCGCCTCAATTTCACATCCTTCCTCAAATTGATTGACTTGGTTGGAGGGGTCGATGTGGAGAACGATCAAGCCTTTACCAGTCTTCATGGGAACTATGAATTTCCAGTTGGCACTGTTCATCTGGATTCAGATAAAGCTCTGGCTTTTGTGCGGGAGCGCTATGGCCTTGATGGTGGAGACAACGATCGTGGTAAGAACCAAGAAAAGGTTATTGCAGCTGTCTTGCGCAAACTGATGTCCACCGAGGCTTTACGAAACTACCCACAAATCATTCAAGGTCTGCAGGATTCTATCCAAACCGACATGAGTTTGGAAACCATGATGACCTTGATGAACAGCCAGCTGGAATCAGGTGGTCAATACCAGATTGAGTCACAGGCAATTGAAGGAACCGGAACCATGGACAAACCATCTTATGCCATGCCAGGTTCCCAGCTCTATGTCATGGAGATTAACCCCGATAGCCTAGCAAATGCCAAATCCAAAATCCAAGCAGTTTTGGAGGGACAATAAGATGATTGATATTCACTCACACATTATTTTTGATGTGGATGATGGGGCTCAGACACTCGAAGATACCAGGGATCTTTTGGAAGAATCCTATCGCCAAGGTGTTCGAACCGTCATTGCGACCTCGCATCGTCGTAGGGCTCTCTTTGATACCCCGGAAGATAAGTTTGAGACAAATTTTCAGCAGATCAAAGCCTTAGAATCTGAAATTGGCCCTGGATTCACCATTCTTTATGGTGCCGAGATTTATTTCAATTCAGATGCTTTGAAAAAATTAGAAGAGCGGACCATTCCTACTCTAGGTGGGACTGGATATGCCCTAATCGAATTTAGCATGGACACGCCCTACCGGGACATTCATAAGGCCCTTTCAGCTATTCTGCAATTAGGGATTACTCCTGTGGTGGCCCACATTGAACGCTACCATGCCTTGGATATGGATGCTGACAAGGTCAAGGAACTCATTAATATGGGCTGCTACATGCAGATTAATTCCTCGTCCGTACTTCCTCCCAAGCTCTTTGGGGATAAGTACAAATTCATGAAGAAAAGGGCTCGTTTCTTTTTGGACCAAGATTTGGTCCATTTTGTCGCAAGCGATATGCACAATTTGGATAAACGGCCTCCATACATGGATCAGGCTTATAAACTGATTCGGAAAAATTATGGCTTGGAGCGAGCGCATCGGCTCTTTATCACCAATCAAGAATTGTTACTAGAAGATGAAATTATATAGGAGAACTCATGAAAAAGCAAAATAACCAAGTGGAAGTGGACGTGCTTAGTTTGATACGTACCGTCTGGAAACGCAAGTTTTTGGTCCTCTTCTTCTCCTTGCTCGTGGCGATTATGGCCTTGGGTTATAGCCTCTATGTAGCCACTCCCATGTACCAAAGTACAACTCGGATTTACGTGGTGAACCGCCAGCAACAAGACAATCCGGGTTTGACCAACCAAGACCTTCAGGCCGGTAGTTACCTGGTTAAGGACTACAAAGAAATCATTCTCTCCCAAGATGTGATGAGCCGGGTTGTATCTGAACTCGGTTTGGACATGGGAACCTCTCAGTTGGCCTCTAAAATCAACGTAACGGTGCCGGCAGATACGCGGATTGTATCGATCAGTGTACAAGATGAATCAGCTGAAGAAGCCGCGCGGATTGTTAATGGCGTCCGTCAAGCAGCGGCGGATAAGATCATTGAAGTTACTCGCGTGTCTGATGTAACGACCTTGGAAGAAGGACAAGTTAACAGCCAGCCCGTTTCACCAAACATTCGCCGCAATGTTCTCCTTGGTTTTGTAGCCGGAGGAGCCTTGATGGTTGTGATTATTTTGGTTGCAGAAATCGTGGATGACCGCGTGAAGAAGCCAGAAGATGTGGAAGAGATGATGGGCTTGACCCTTTTGGGTGTAGTGCCAGATTTTGCCAAACTAAAGTAAGGGAGCTAGCTGTATGCCAACATTAAAACTAAATCGGACGCGTCGAGAGGATGCGGAAAAAACCGAAGAATACTATAACGCCCTACGAACCAATATTCAGTTGAGTGGTGACAGCATCGATGTCATCTCCATTAGTTCCGTACAGCCTGGAGAGGGGAAGTCAACGACCTCCGTGAACTTGGCCATTGCTTTTGCTCGGTCTGGTTACCAAACTCTTCTGGTGGATGCGGATATTCGGAACAGTGTGATGTCTGGTGTGTTTTCAACGCGGGATAAAATCACAGGTTTGACAGACTATCTGACAGGAAAAACCGATTTATCGGAAGGGCTCTGTGATACAGACATTGAGAATCTCTATGTCATTCAATCTGGTCCGGTTTCTCCAAACCCGACTGGACTCTTGCAAAGCCTGAACTTTAACAAGATGATTGGTATTTTACGCAAGTACTATGACTATATCATCATTGATACTCCACCGATTGGGATGGTTATTGATGCGGCGATCATCACTCAACAAGGAGACGCGACTATCTTGGTGGTGGAGTCGGGTTCTAATAAACGCCGTGCTGTTGAAAAAGCGGTGGAGCAATTGGAGCAAACCGGAACACCTTTCCTTGGTGTGATCCTCAACAAGGTGGACACCAATATGGAGCGCTATGGTGCTTACGGTTCCTACGGTGATTACGGAAATTACGGAAAAAAAACTCAAAAAGAAAAGAAAAAATCCAAGAGAAATAAAGAAAAACGAAGCAATTCACGTCGAAACCGCGATAAGAAGAAATAAGGGAAGGGGAAGAGCGGATGGCAGAAACAATCTTGGTGACAGGTGGGGCCGGTTATATCGGTTCTCATACCGTTTTAGAGTTGTTGGAGACCAGCCATCGAGTGGTGGTCTTAGACAACTTCAGCAATTCGCATCCCAAAAGCCTGGAAGTGGTCAAGGAATTGACCGGCCAGGCTTTCCCTGTTTATGTAGGAGATGTGCGGGATAAGGGTCTGCTAGAGCAGATATTCCAAAAAGAAGAGGTGACAGGGGTTATTCACTTTGCTGGCTTTAAGGCAGTTGGGGAATCTTCACAGATACCCCTGGCTTACTATGACAATAATCTTGTAGGCCTGCTTCATTTGCTGGAAGTCATGCAAAGTGTTGGCTGCCGAAACCTCATTTTTTCCTCCTCTGCCACCGTTTACGGGGATCCCCAAGAACTGCCCTTGACAGAAACAGCCCCTCTATCTGTTACCAATCCCTATGGCCGAACCAAGCTTATGGGTGAAGAGATTCTTCGAGATCTATTTGCTGCTGATGGAAGCTGGAATCTGGTCATTCTCCGTTACTTTAATCCCATTGGTGCCCATCCTAGTGGACGTTTAGGAGAGCATCCCCAAGGAATTCCCAATAACCTAGTTCCCTACATCACTCAGGTTGCCTGTGGATTACGTGACCATGTTCGGGTCTTTGGGGATAATTATGCCACTCCTGATGGAACAGGTGTGAGGGATTATATCCATATCCAAGACCTTAGCCGGGGGCACGTGGCAGCAATGAAACGATGGGCAACAGGATCAGGCCTATCTGTTTACAATTTAGGGACTGGTCAAGGCTATTCCGTTTTGGAAATGATTAGAGGTCTTAGCCAAACAGCTGGTCAGGAAATACCTTATCAGATTTATTCTCGGAGACCCGGCGATATCGCTGCCTGTTACGCAGACCCCACTAAGGCTCGAGAAGAGTTGGGCTGGGAGACCCAACTCGGACTGGAAGAGATGTGTCGTCATGCCTGGAAGTGGCAGCGCTTGAACCCCAATGGATTTCAGGATTAAGGAATTCCAAAACTTGTTCGTTTCCCCATTTTGTGAATGATGAGAGTGGTGATGAACAAGTTTTTGTAAGTTCATAGTCTATTATACTCATTGGATTTCAAAATCTGACTTTGTCAAGCCTCTTTGATAAACTTATTGATTGCATGCCTTGCATGCTTAATGGATAAAATTCAACAGGTCTCCCAGACCTGTTGCACTATTTTCTCCCTCCTCTGGAAGCTAGGGGTGAGGGAGTTTTTAGAAAGGATTGTATGACACGCCATCACCTGCCTGGCCTTGTGGCCGCTCTTTTTGTAACAATCTTAGCCGTTATTTTGGCTCAGTTTATTCCCTTGGTTGGAGTTGCTCCCTTGACCCTTGTACTGGGGATGATCCTGGGGAATACGCTCCTTCGGTCTCCCCAATTAAACTTGGGAACGAAATTGGCGGAACGTCGATTCTTGGAATATGCCATTATTCTTCTAGCCTTTACCATGGATACCAAAAATTTTAGCCAGACGGGGATTCCCTCTGTGGCTTTTGTGAGCTTCGTGTTTATCCTATCTTTAGGAGTTAGTTATAAACTGGCTCAGAGGCTAGGTTTCTCGCAGGATGCGTCGATATTGTTGGCTGGTGGAACGGCCATCTGTGGATCATCAGCGATTGGGGCTTTAGCACCTATGACCAAGGTTTCCGAGCAGGAGAAGGGGACAGCCATTGTTCTAGTGAATCTCTTGGGAACCTTGCTCATGTTTCTCTTCCCTCTAGCCGCTGTTCTGCTCCATTTTCAAGAACTACAGCAAGCTGCTCTCATTGGCGGTACCCTGCAATCTGTTGGGCAAGTTGCTGCAGCGGCCACCCTTCTTTCCCCGGCCGTGCTTCCCTTGGCTATGCTCTTTAAACTGACCCGCATTCTTTATCTGGTTCCTGTCCTTTTTTTCCTTGAATTTTGGAAAAAAGAAAAAGAAGCGGGAGCAGTCAAGAAGGCTTGTCTCTTGAAAAAAGTTCCTTATTACCTCTACGGGTTTATCTTGGCGAGTCTGCTAAACACCTTATTGGAGTTACCAGAGGCCTTAACGTCTAACCTTCAAAGTTTGATGACTTGGTTGGAATGGTTGGCTCTGGCAGCCATTGGTCTCCGACTAGATTTGCGAACTTTTATGAAAAATGCTCCAATCTATGGCTCCTATATTCTGGTCATTGGACTGGTTCAATTGATGTTAGCCTTAGTTGGAATTTGGATTTTTGAATTGTAAGAGATGCTCTCTTAATACTTGACTCTTGTCACATGGAGGATTATACTGGGGGTACGAATTGTCGGGAATAGCTTGAATCAATTAAGGTGTCACCGGACTCATTCTGAAAGCTAATCCAAATGCTGTTCCACCTACAAAACTAGGAAGTTTAGACTCCCTACCTATGGGGAGGAAAATCGTAGTCAGAGTCCTTGTCGACCGTCATCAGTGGATGAATTTGTTTTTTGAGGAGGATAAAGTATGGAGAACAACTACTACACCAAGACTGAAATCGACTTAAAATTTGATGCGATTCAAAATGAGTTGCGCTACAATCGTGAACTCACCCAATTGGGCTTTGAAAAAATCAATGAACGATTTGAAAGAGTCAATGATCGGATCGATGATATGGCTACCAAAACCCAACTCATGTTCTCCAACTTTAGAGAAGAACAGTCTCTTGCAAGGATTGATGAATTAGAGCGTGAACGCAAGATCAAACGAGAGTTCATCTTGTGGTCTATAGGGACCACCATAGCTCTCTTAGCGGTACTAATTCCGCTGATTATCCGTTCTTGATAGAGAAGGGGGGAAGAACATGGAGAACAACTACTACACCAAGACTGAAATCGACTTAAAATTTGATGCGATTCAAAATGAGTTGCGCTACAATCGCGAACTGACTCAGCTGGGTTTTGAGAAAATCAATGAACGATTTGAAAGAGTTGATGAACGATTCGAAAGAATAAATGATCGTTTTGAAAGAGTTAATGACCGAATGGATGATCTATTGACCAAAACCCAACTCATGTTCTCCAACTTTAGAGAAGAACAGTCTCTTGCAAGGGTTGATGAATTAGAGCGTGAACGCAAGATCAAACGAGAGTTCATCTTGTGGTCTATAGGGACCACCATAGCTCTCTTAGCGGTACTAATTCCGCTGATTATCCGCTCTTGATAGAGAAGGGGGCAAGAATATGGAGAACAACTACTACACCAAGGCTGAAATCGACTTAAAATTTGATGCGATTCAAAATGAGTTGCGCTACAATCGTGAACTCACCCATTTGGGCTTTGAAAAAATCAATGAACGATTTGAAAGAGTCAATGATCGGATCGATGATATGGCTACCAAAACCCAACTCATGTTTTCCAACTTTAGAGAAGAACAGTCTCTTGCGCGAATTGATGAATTAGAGCGTGAACGCAAGATCAAACGAGAGTTCATCTTGTGGTCTATAGGGACCACCATAGCTCTCTTAGCGGTACTAATTCCGCTGATTATCCACTCTTGAGAAGGAGTCTAAAAAAGCACTTGAATTTTTCAAAGTTCAAGTGCTTTTTAATCATCTTTTACAGATTTTACATTTGTTCAGGTGCTTCCACTCCCAATAAACGAAGGGCTTCTTTAAGAACGATACCGGTTGCGTAGCTGAGGGCTAGGCGGCTTTCACGTTCGGGGCTGTCTTCCAGGATGCGGGTGTGGGCATAGTATTTGTTGAAGTGTTGTGCCAGGTTGATGGCATATTTTGCGATGATCGATGGTTCGAACTGGTTAGCTGCCCGTTCGATAACGCGGCTGAAGTCTTGAAGAATTTTCAAGATTTCCCAGCTTTCGCTGTCTTCTAAGTGATAGTGAGCAGCTGGATCTGGTTGATAGTCTGCCTTACGTAGAATAGACTGAATACGTGCATAGGCGTACTGCACATAAGGACCAGTTTCACCTTCGAAGGATAACATGGCTTCCAAATCGAAGTCATAACCGTTCATACGATCGGTTTTCAAATCGTAGAACTTGATGGCTCCTACGCCAACTTGACGGGCCACTTGCTCCTTGTTTGGAAGATCTGGATTTTTCTCAGCAATTTGCTTTTCTGCCCGTGCAATCGCTTCAACGATGGTTGGCTCGAGCAAGATAATGTTGCCCTTCCGAGTGGACAATTTTTTCTTATTTTTCGTTACCAAGCCAAAAGGAATATGGGACATGTCTTGGACCCAGTCATAGCCCATTTTCTCCAAAACGGCATTGAGTTGAGCAAAGTGGCCAGATTGTTCGTGCCCAGTAATGTAGATGTTTTTGGCGAAATCGTAAGTCCGTTTCCGGTAGAGGGCAGTTGCTAGGTCACGAGTGATGTAGAGGGTAGCCCCGTCAGACTTTTTAATCAAAGCTGGGTTGAGGTTGAATTCCTCCAAATCAACAATAGAAGCTCCTTGTGATTCCTGAAGGAGGCCTTTTTCTTCCAAAATTTCAATGACTTCATCCATTTTGTCATTGTAGAAAGCTTCACCGTTGTAGCTATCAAAGGAGACATTGAGAAGTTCATAAATGCGGTTGAATTCAACCAAGCTTTCAGAACGGAACCATTCCCAGAGTTCCCATGCTTCCTGGTCGCCCTGTTCCAATTTGAGGAACCATTCCCGTCCTTGTTCGTCCAATTCTGGTTTGGTTTCCATTTCCTCGTTGATGCGGACATAGAGTTTAAGCAACTCGTCAATCGGGTTGGCTTCAACAGCTGCCTTATCCCCCCAAAGTTTGTAAGCCACAATCAAAAGCCCGAATTGTTTTCCCCAGTCTCCAAGGTGGTTAATCCGGATAGCTTTGTAGCCTAATTTAGAAAAGAGGTTCGCTAGAGAATCTCCGATAACGGTTGAACGTAAGTGTCCGACTGAAAAGGGTTTTGCGATGTTGGGACTAGACATGTCAATGGTGATATTTTGTCCCTGACCGATCGTTTGAGATCCATAAGTGTCTTTTTCTTCAATGACAGAACGGAGAATTTGGTCTCCCATGCTGACCTTGTCTAGGAAAAAGTTGACATAAGGTCCAGTTGCGACCACTTTTTCAAAACCAGTTGCGTCAATGGCGTCAGCGATTTCTTGGGCAATCACAGCAGGTGCCTTGCGAAGAACCTTGGCCAAGCTGAAGGCAGGGAAGGCGATATCTCCCAAATCAGAAGATTTTGGGGTTTCTAAAAGGTCCAGAATGGCTGCTTCATCAAGGCTTTCAATTTGAGCCGCTAGCCGTTGGGCCACTAATGATTTTTGGTTCATAATTTCTCCTTTTTTCTCTTTATTTTATCATAAGGCTGGACTTAAATCCAACAAGGACAGGCTGATAAAAAATTTGTTATAATTGAAACAGAATGCATGAGGAAAAGCTATGAAAAAAGCAGATAGACAGGATTTGATTGGACAACTTTTGAGCGAGCGGCGGTTTCATCGGCAGCAGGAGCTACAAGCTGCTCTCAAGGAAGCTGGTATTGAGGTGACCCAGGCAACCTTGTCCAGGGATATGAAGGAGCTGGGGGTGGAGCGCCACATGCCAGCTCAAGGTCCGTCTTTTTACCGCCTGCCGCGGACGGGACCTGAGACGAGTTTGGGAGATGTTGCCCTCTATGTGAAGAGAGTGGACCGGGTTGAGTTCAGCCTGGTTTTGCATACTGGATTGGGGGAGGCTTCCGTTTTGGCCAATAGCCTAGATGCCAGTGGCGATTGCCGAATTTTGGGCACGATTGCAGGGGCTGACACCCTTTTGGTGGTGACACGTTCCAGTCAAGATGGTGCCAGTTTAGAAGAAGATATTCGCTCTTATGTCGAGGAGGCCTTATGAGTCAAGCTAAATTATCACCTGGCATGCAGCAGTATGTCGATATGAAAAAAGATTACCCCGATGCCTTTCTGTTCTTCCGCATGGGGGATTTTTATGAGCTCTTTTATGAAGATGCGACCAGAGCGGCGCAGATTCTTGAGATTTCCATTACGTCGCGAAATAAAAATGCGGAGGACCCCATTCCCATGGCGGGGGTTCCCTATCACTCAGCCCAGCAGTACATTGACACTTTGATAGAACAGGGCTACAAGGTAGCCATAGCTGAGCAAATGGAGGATCCCAAACAGGCCAAGGGCGTGGTGAAACGTGAGGTCGTTCAAGTAGTGACTCCAGGAACTAGCTTGGACGGCCCTAGTCGTGATGGCCAGAACAATTTCTTGGTTGGCCTTTATACCCGGGGGCAGGCCTATGGCTTGGCCCACTTGGATTTGGCTACGGGGGAATTTGCGGTGACCCAGTTGGATCGCTGGGAGTTGGTTTTGAGTGAGATCCGAAATCTCCAGGCTAAAGAAGTGGTTCTGGCAGGCCAGGTGTCAGAGGAACAAGAGGCGGTTCTAAATCAGCAGCTGCAACTCCTAGTCTCCTGGGTAGACAAGCCCTTGGATGCCAGTCCTCTCTTACCGATTAGCTTAAAGGAGCTGGAATTTACGGCTGCTGCGAGCTTGCTGGCTTATATTTACCAGACCCAGATGCGGGATCTGGACCATTTGAAGCCGGTTGAAGTCTATCAAATTGCGGATTCTCTCCGGATGGATTTTGCGACCAAACAAAGCTTAGATCTAACCGAGAATGCTCGGAGTGGCAAGAAGCAGGGCTCCTTATTAGGGGTCTTGGATCAAACACGGACGGCCATGGGCTTGCGGCTCTTACGCCGATGGATCCAACAGCCACTCCTGGATCGAAAGCAGATTGAGCAGCGGCAAAATCAGGTGACGATTTTGTTAGAGGCCTTTTTTGAGCGCCAGGACTTGGTAGAGAGTCTGAAAGGGGTCTACGATATTGAACGCTTGGTTAGCCGGGTTTCCTTCGGTAAGGTCTTGCCCAAGGATCTCTTGCAGCTATCTGCGACCTTGGGGCAGGTGCCACAGATTCGGCACCTGCTGACCAGTTTGCAGCAGTCAGCCTTAGAGCCTCTGATTCAAGGTTTGGATCCCTTGGAGGAATTGTATGCCTTGATTGATGCGGCTATCGATCCGCAGGCCCCAAATCAACTCATGGATGGAGGCCTTATTAAGACAGGATTTGATCCAGTTTTGGATCAGTACCGCAAGGCCTTGCGGGAAGGAACTTCTTGGTTGGCGGATTTGGAAAGCCGGGAACGTCAGGCGACGGGCATCAATAATCTCAAGATTGATTACAATCGGAAGGATGGCTATTATTTCCATGTCACTCAGTCCCAACTTAGCCATGTGCCTGACCATTTTTACCGCAAGGCAACCTTGAAAAACTCGGAGCGTTTTGGAAGTCAGGAATTGGCCCAAATTGAAGGCCAGCTCCTAGAGGCTCGAGATCAGTCGTCTCAGTTAGAGTATGACCTCTTTATGCGGATTCGGGAAGAGGTGGCCAAGTATATGCCCCGGCTGCAAAGTCTGGCTGGAGCCCTGGCCAGTATCGATGTTCTCCAAAGTTTAGCCTCGGTTGCAGAAAGTCAGCTTTGGGTCAAACCGACTTTTAATGAGACAGGTCAGATTCGAGTACTGGAAGGCCGCCACCCGGTGGTGGAGGCAGTCTTGGGTCGCCAGTCCTATGTTCCTAACAGCCTAGTTATGTCGGCAGAGGACCGGATTCAGTTGATTACAGGTCCTAATATGAGCGGGAAGTCGACCTACATGCGACAGATTGCAATCATGGTTATCCTAGCTCAGCTAGGCTCCTATGTTCCCGCTAAGGAAGCAGATTTGCCGATTTTTGATGCCATCTTTACCAGGATTGGAGCTGCTGATGATTTGGTTTCTGGCCAATCAACCTTTATGGTGGAGATGATGGAAGCCAACCAGGCTGTGCAGCATGCTAGCACCCAGTCCCTCATCCTCTTTGATGAGTTGGGCCGTGGAACCGCAACCTATGATGGCATGGCCTTAGCTCAAGCTTTGATTGAATATATCCATGATAAAGTTGGAGCCAAGACTTTCTTTGCAACCCACTACCATGAGTTAACGGAATTGGAAGAGGATCTCGCGGGACTGGCCAATGTGCACGTTGCCACACTAGAAGAAGGAGGTACGGTGACCTTCCTCCACAAGATTGAACCTGGCCCTGCCGATCAATCTTACGGAATCCATGTGGCTAAAATTGCAGGTCTACCTCCAGCTCTCTTGGCTCGAGCCCAGGTTATCTTGGATGGATTGGAAAATCAGGAGTTTCAGCCTCAGACGGGGCAATTGGATTTATTCCAAGTGCCAGAAGTCTTGCCTAGTCAGCCCCACCCTCTACTGGAAAAATTAAAAACAATCAATCTGAGCCAAATGACTCCTTTGGAAGCTTTGCTGTTTTTGGATCAGGTTCAGAAAGAATTAGAATAGAATAATACCTCTATCAGTGAGGATTAGCTTGAAAGGAGGAACTATGCTCTATATTTGGAACTATTTGAAAAAATACCCTCAGCTGCTGGCCCTAGATATTTTTGCGGCTTCTCTGTTTGTGATTGTAAACCTGGGTTTACCGACTTTTTTGGCTCGAATGATTGACCAGGGAGTGGTCGCGGGAGATGAGTCACGGATTTACTTCTGGGGAATCACAATGGTTATTACAGCCCTTGTCGGAATTTTGGGGCGTTTCTTGCAGACCTACGCCGGGAGTCGCTTGACCAATAAGATGATCCGCGATATGCGTTTGGATGTCTATAAACGGCTTCAGTACTATTCGCATCAGGAATATGAACAGATTGGTGTTTCCTCCTTGGTCACTCGGATTACCAGTGACGCCTTTACCCTGATGCAATTTGCGGATCAGACCTTGAAATTTGGGGTTATTACGCCGATTATGCTCTTTTCGAGTTTGGTGATGGTCTTTATGACGAGCCCGTCTCTTTCATGGATTGTGGCCTTTTCTATCCCATTCTTGGTGCTGGTAATCTGGTATGTGGCGGTAGCCAGTCGTCCTTTATCGGAGAAACAACAGGAGAGTTTGGACCGGATTAACCATTTTGCGCGGGAAAACTTGACGGGTTTGCGCGTGATTCGGGCCTTTGGCCGGGAAGAATTTCAGGAGGATCGGTTTGCTCAGGAGAATGACATTTACCAAGCCAACTCCAATCGCTTGTTCAAATTGACGGGTTTAACCGATCCCCTTTTTGCTCAGATTATTATTGCGATGATCGTGGCCATCGTTTGGTTTGCCTTGGATCCGTTGAATCAAGGGCAGATTCAGATCGGGGTCGTGGTTGCCTTTATTGAATATAGCTTCCATGCCCTCTTGTCTTGCCTACTCTTGGCCAACCTCTTTACGACCTACCCACGGACGGCTGTATCAGCCCGCCGTCTGCAAGAGGTGATGAATATGCCTCTGTCTATTTCGCCGAATGAAGACGGAGTAACTGAAACCGAAACCAAGGGATACTTGGAATTTGACCGGGTGACCTTTGCTTATCCGGGTGAAACTGAAAATCCGGTGTTACATGATATTTCCTTCAAGGCCCAGCCAGGTCAAACCATTGCCTTTATTGGTTCAACGGGTTCTGGGAAGTCTTCCTTGGTGCAGTTGATTCCCCGTTTCTTTGATGTGACCTTGGGGCGCATTTTAGTGGATGGAGTCGATGTTCGCTCCTATAACCTCAAGGCTCTGCGGCAGAAGATTGGGTTCATTCCGCAGAAAGCCCTGCTCTTTACCGGAAGTATCGCAGAAAACCTCCGCTTCGGGAATTCCCAGGCGGATCAGGAAGATTTGGTGACTGCCTCTGATGTGGCCCAAGCCTTGGATTTTATCCAAAGCAAGGAAGACCAGTTTGAGACCCATCTAGCAGAAGGTGGAAGCAACTTGTCAGGCGGTCAGAAGCAACGCTTGTCCATTGCCCGTGCCTTGGTGAAGGAGCCGGAAATCTACATTTTCGATGATTCTTTCTCGGCCCTGGATTACAAGACGGATGCCCTTTTGCGCCGCAGACTTAAAGAAGTGACCCAGAACGCTACCGTTTTGATTGTTGCCCAAAGGGTTGGAACCATTATGGACGCCGATCAAATTATTGTCTTGGAAAAGGGTGAGATTGTGGGACGTGGAACCCACGAAGAACTCATGGAATCCAATGCGATTTATCGTGAAATTGCTAATTCGCAGCTGAATAGAGGGGAGGAGTAAGGCATGAAAGAAAATAATTTTAAACGTCTGTGGTCCTACCTTCGTGCCTACCGAGGCAGTGTTTATTTAGCAGTGGCCTTCAAAGTCTTGAGCATTGTCATGTCGGTCTTGGAGCCCTTTGTTCTGGGATTGGCCATTACAGAGTTGACCAAGAATCTCCTGGATATGGCGCAAGGCAAGGCCAGCGGTCTCAATGTCTCCTATGTCTTTTGGGTGCTGGTTCTCTACCTGATTCGGGGAACGCTTTATTCAGTTGGTGCTTATTATGCCAACTACTTTATGACCAATGCGGTGCAGGCCACTGTCCGTGACCTGCGCAAGGAATTGAGCCACAAGGTTAACCACCTGCCGGTATCTTATTTTGACCGCCAGCAGTTCGGGGATCTTTTGGGCCGCTTCACCAGTGATGTGGAGACCGTCTCCAATGCCCTCCAACAAAGTTTCTTGCAGATTGTAAATGCCATCGGCACCATTATCTTGGTTTTGGTCATGGTCTATTCCATCAATCTGCCCCTAGCCCTTGTGGTGACCTTGGTGATTCCGCTCACTTACTTGACTTCGAGCCAGATTCTCAAGTTATCCCAACCGTCCTTTAAGCGTCAAGCCAATATTTTGGGAAAATTGAATGGGTTTGTACAGGAACACCTGACAGGTTTCCAGATTGTAAAACTCTATGGCCGTGAAGAACAGACCGTAGAAGAATTTCAGGACATCGTGGATGAGTTAGAAGAAGTCGGCTTCAATGCCAGCTTCCGCTCAGGCCTTATGGCCCCTCTCCTCCACGGACTCTCTGATTTTGCCTATGTTGTAGTGGCCTTTCTCAGTGCCCTCCAAGTTTTGGCAGGCCGCTTGACCATCGGAAACATGCAGGCCTTTGTCCAGTATGTCTGGCAAATCAGCCAGCCCGTACAAATCTTGACCCAGATTGCGGGTCAACTCCAAAGTGCCCAGTCCTCTCTGGACCGGATCTTCCAAGTCTTGGATGAACCAGCTGAAAACCAAACCGGTGAAAAAGCTCTTGCCCAACCCCTCAGCGGTCGGGTCTCCTTTGCCCAGGTCTCCTTTAGCTATACTGCGGATAAACCGCTGATTCAAAACTTTAACCTTGAAGTAGAACCAGGACAAATGGTGGCGATTGTCGGACCAACAGGTGCTGGAAAAACCACCCTGATCAACCTACTCATGCGCTTCTATGATGTAGACGGCGGTGCTATCCGAGTCGATGGCCAAGACATCCGCACCATTGACCGCCAAGAATACCGCCGGCAATTCGGCATGGTCTTGCAGGACGCCTGGCTTTACGAAGCCAGCATTGAGGAAAACCTCCGCTTCGGGAATTTGGAGGCCACCCATGAGGAAATCGTGGCAGCCGCTAAAGCTGCCAATGTGGATTACTTCATTCGCAGCCTCCCAGGTGGTTACAAGATGCAGATGAATCAAGAATCCAGCAACATCTCACTCGGTCAGAAACAACTCCTGACCATCGCCCGTGCCCTCCTAGCGGATCCTAAAATCCTTATCCTAGATGAGGCCACCAGCTCCGTGGATACCCGCCTGGAACTTCTGATTCAAAAAGCCATGAAAACACTCATGCAGGGTCGCACCAGCTTTGTCATCGCTCACCGCCTCTCCACCATCCAAGAAGCTGATAAAATTCTGGTCCTCAAAGACGGCCAGATCATCGAACAAGGAACCCACCAAAGCCTCCTTGCCGACCAAGGCTTCTATTATGACCTCTACCAAAGCCAATTTGCGCGTGAAGAGGAATAGAGTGCATCCATCCCTAGCTGAAAGCAGCTGGGGATTTTTGAAAATGGATGCTAAAAAAGCCGAGTGGTTATTTGGCAATTTTCATGCTATAATAAATTGTGTATGAAAACACTTACAACGGGAGGGACTTGTATGATTAACAAAGAAGAATTAGGATTAAGAATCCGCCAAGAACGTGAAAAACAAGGCCTCAGCCGCGAAGCCCTTTGTGGGGATGAGGCAGAACTAACCGTAAGACAATTACTCCGCATCGAGACAGGAAAATCCCTACCCAAACTTGAAAAACTTGAGTTTCTTTCACGCGTTTTAGGTGCGGATATCTCAACCTTCTTAGGAGAAGAAAAGTTGGATATCCCAGCCGAGTACTTTGATTTGAAGTATAAATTATTTAAGAGTAGTACTTATGGAGATTTGGAACGACTGGAACAGAAACGACAGTTATTAGAACAAATCTATGAGTCTTACTATCATTTATTACCTGAAGAGGAATTGTTTTCTCTGGATATTCTTGAACGTATTTGGGATTTTATTGAGAGTAGAGGGGTATTGAGTTCAGATACTCCAGACATACTTTATGAAGATTATCAGAAACAATTGTTGTTGAGGAAAATATATGACTTAAATGATTTGTTGTTGTTGTCTTACCATTTCATGTGTAGGCAAAACAAGGAGTATGAGTTAGAAAATTTCACGAAACTAGAAGAAAATCTCTTGAATCAAACAAGTAACGGAGATGAGTTTTATAATCGAGAACTATTAAACTGCCTTTCCTTGCTGATTGGTGCACATGTTGCTCGTGGTAATATGGATAATATTTTAAAGATTACTGAAAAAATGGAGGGTCTTGTTGAGCTAACTGCTCAGCATACATACTATCCTTTGATTTTGACATCAAAGGCTAAGTATTATCGTTATTATGAAAATAACCTTCAACGAGCAAAAGAACTTTATTCAGAAGCGTTAGTAATGGCGAAGGTTTTTGGAGATCAAGTTTTTTTGAATCATTTGGAGAGTGAAATGAGAAAGGATTTGTGAATTATTTATAGACATTTATTCAATTTCGAGTCAGGTAAAGTTTGCGATACATTATGAAGAAAGAAGAATAGTGACATTAATGTCCTGTTCTTCTTTTTTTGTATTGCTTATACTAAGTTTATAAAAAGTTAAAGGAGATAGATGTTTTGAGAATTGTTATGTTGCTTTTTATGCTCTGGCTGTACATAGTGCATTAAAAAAGGAGGGGTTATTTGACTAGCCGAGGAAATATTATTTCAATTGGTTCAAAAAATACATTTGTCAATAGATATTTCAATGAATATTCTTATAAGTATGGAGAAGTGTTGATATTGAATGATGAAACTTATGAATTTAATAGTCATAGTATTCAAGAATTTGTTAGCAAACGAAAGATACCAATATCAAAAATATTTTTTTCGATTAATTTTTCAAACGACATGGTAGAAGAATCCAATAGACTGGGAGAGATATTCCTATGTTTAAAAACTTTGACGAGTTTTTTGAGTAAAACGATCGAAAATGTTGATTCGAGTTTATCAGTAGTTGTTCTATTGATTTTAGATTCAGAAAACTTTTCAAGTGAACAAGAAAAAATAATAGATCAATTTCAACGGGAGATTAGAAAGAATTATAGAGACTTGGTATTTACAATGAGTTCCGAGTATAGAATCAATTCACTAATACCTCTTTTTCATACTGATGGTACTGACTTGAGTCCCTGGATGCGTCGCCTTCAGATACGTCAGCCTATTGGAAAGTATGTTACATCAGACGATGTAAGTAATTTTTTGGAATTTCTATTGTCAGATGAGAGTAAGGCTTTAAGAGGACAGCAAATTATTTTAGATTATGGGTATCTTAATTGAAAACAAATGTAGCCCATTGGGAAAGTAAAAAATGAAGGAGAATTATGAAAATGTTTAAAGGAAATATGGTACAAAGATATTCTTTGAGAAAATATTCAGTAGGTTTATGTTCCGCGTTGCTAGGGTTGTTTTTAATTGGTTCACCTAGTGTTGTAAAAGGTGATGAGGTAGACTCTGAGCCAGTCGCTAGTGTTACAGAAAGTCTCACACTCCATTCTGATTCTGTATCTAAAGTAGACGCTTCTCCTCAGCAAGAACTAGTAGTGAATGTTGAGTCTGTGTCTAAAGAACAACTGACTAGTGTACAGGTGGAGAAAACGGACTCTCAACAGCAGAATGTACAAGTAGATATTGTGAAGGATACTGATAAAAAAGAATCTGAATTATTGGAGGAGTTGCCAGTTGAAAAGAAACAGGAAAAACAAATTGATAATTCCAATATCAGTTCTAATGACGAGGTAAGAAATGGTGCGAAGGTGATTTCTCATGTTACTAAGGAGGAAATGCCGAGGCTAGAGCTGGTTACAGAGGATCAAAAACCATCTGAAAGAAATGTTAAGTCTAGTGTGAGTCCATTCCGTCGTAGTAATTCCACATCCTATATTGGGGACAACTACAGATGGAAAAATACGGCATATGATGCTTGGGGATATCCTTCTGGACAATGTACTTCATTTGTTGCATTTCGATTGGCTGAGACAAATGGGTTTAGTAATGTTGGGTATTTAGGAAATGCAGGTAATTGGGGCTACAGTGCAAAATCTCGAGGTGCTTACGTAGATATGAAACCCGCAGTTGGAGCTGTAGCATGGTTTGGACCTTCTGCTTTTGGTTCAGATAGTACATATGGGCATGTAGCTTGGGTAGCTGCAATCGATCGTAATTATGTCATCATTGAGGAGTATAATTACAATTGGAGTAAGTCATACAATAGACGTCGAATTTTAGCAAACTCAGTAACAGGCTATATCCATTTCAAGGATTTAGCAACTCAACCAAATACCGCTGTGGTTGAGCCTACTGCGTCTAATAATCAAGGACAGACTTCTCTTGCTTCAAGTGGTACATTTAGATTTTCAGAACGGTCACCTATTAAGAGTGAGCCAAAACTATCTGCTACTGATGTAGCATATTATGAACCAGGAATGTCTGTAAATTATGATAGAACTCTTGTAGCGGATGGACATAATTGGATTAGCTATATTTCCCATAAAGGTGGACGATATTATATTGCTGTTGGAAAAGTATCTCAGTCATCTTCTAATGAATCTAAGAATCAATCATCTGGTAAATCAGATTCAATCTCTGTGACTGACACAACAATTCCAGCTAGTGGAAATTATGTATTTAAAGTTAGATCTAATATCAAGAGTGAACCAAAGATTTCTTCAGCTGATCTTGCATACTATGATGCGGGTGATTCAGTAAACTATGATCGTGTATTAGAGGCAGAAGGTTATAAATGGATTAGTTATTTGTCTTATCAAGGTAACCGCCGCTATATTCCTATTGAAAAAATTGGGAATTCATCAACTTCAAGTGCCCCAGTAAATTCTGAATCAATTTCTAAAGTTAATCTCCCAAATAGCGGTAGTTATACTTTTACTAAGCAATCATATATAAAAAATGAGCCAAGAATGAATGCAACAACCGTTGCATATTATGATGCAGGTTCCTCCGTTAATTATGATAAAATAGTTGAGTCAGAAGGTCATAGCTGGTTAAGCTATATTTCTGGATCAGGCGTAAGACGCTATATCGCTATAAATTAGTTGAGAAAAGGATATGAAATGAAAAAATATACAGTCTTCTTAATGGCAGCTTTCTTATTAGCCGGTTGTTCTTCAAATTCTCAGGATGCGACATCTGTTGAAAGTTCTTCAACTTCTATTCAGTCTTCGGCATCAAAATCGTCTACTTCAAGTAATTCAATGGCTTCTAAAGCTAGCACTCAACAAGATTCTGCAGCAGGTTCGAATTCAAAAACAGTATCTGCTAGTTCAGCTGCAGAAACAGGTGCTACGGATGTGGAAAATGCACCAGTCAGTCAAGCTGCAATCGCAGATGCTGGGACAACATTGGTGGCAGGAGATTTTTCAACCATTGCTGGCACATGGGTAGATGAGTATGGAAACCAATTGATTGTGGATGGAGCAGGGAATGTTCATGTAGAAATGGCTGCAGGTTCCCACATTCCTGAAGAAGCGCGTGGTCATCTCTCACGAGATCTATATCTGGATAATAACTTTGCCTCATTTGATGGAATTTACTATGAAGGTGTTCTTGCCAACGATGCCCACACCTCTGGTTTACCTAGACTTTCCGTGAATACAGAAGACGGTACAGTCCGCCTCGTAAATGAATATGCAGAGACTTACTCTGGAACTTTCACCAAAGTTCAGTAATGAAAAAAGACAAGATGTCCGAGAAGGTAGGACTCTTGTCTTTTTTGGGTTTCTTCATATAGGATGGCTACTCTTTCAAAAATTGAAACTTGTTTAATCCTCTCTGAACTGTCATTGCCGAATATCTTCTTAATCCTTAGATTGTTGAGATGTTGAAGTTAATGCTGAGTTTATATCCGAATAGATAGTAAAGGTGTGCTTCGATCTATTTTACTCGGAGCATTTTTTATTGATGTCATGCTATTGTTTGGATTTATAGGAGGTTTTTGCTAGTATGGGTGTTAGAAGAGTTGGACTGAATGAGAAACGGAAAATAATATTTGGTTGTTTTCATGGAACGAGTGAGAAAAAGGCTCTATCTATCATGATGGATCAACAATTTAGGGTCAGAAATCGTTCGAATCATTGGTTGGGGAATGGCGTTTACTTCTTTGTGGATGATGAGAAGCAGGCAGAGTGGTGGGCTAGAAATCAGTGTCGGAATGCCTACGATAGTCCGGTGGTATTATACTTTCCATTAACCTTATCGCGGGATGAATTATTGAACTTGAATGCCTTGGCTGATTTGAATACTCTGGATTTATTTGCCAGATCTTTGAATCAAGTGATTGACTTTGAGTATTTGGATGTAAGACAATTTGATGATTATCGATATCGATGTGCCTTGTTAGATTTATTTTTTGAAAAAAATCCTCGTTACAAGTGATATAGTCCTACATGAGTAGACAGTACAAATAAATAAAGTACTGTTTACGAAAGTAGGATTTTTATTATGTCGCGTAAAAGTAAAATTAGTTTTGAAGATAAACTAAAAGCGGTAACCCAATACATTGAAGGTAAAGCTTCAAGTTCCGAGCTAGCTCTTCAATATGGTGTTGATTGCAGTACTATTCGAAAATGGATTAAAATGTATCAATCTCAGGGTCCTGGAGGGCTACAGTCCACGAAGCATAATCAAAGCTATACTACAGAGTTTAAACTTAGCTGTGTTGAAGCCTATAAATTAGGAGAAGGTTCTCTTTTAGAAATAGCTTCAAAATTTGGACTAAGATCTCCTTATCAACTACGCCAATGGATTATCAAGTATAATAG
>NZ_JADPMS010000030.1:0-24194 GCF_015686645.1 Streptococcus sp. NLN76
ATAAAGGGGAAATCCTTTTTTGTCTAGTCGAATGTTTCACCCAATGGGTGAAAAGCAGAATCTTCCAGAAACCCTGTGATCAATACGGTTTCTGGAAGGTTTTTAAGTTAGGTATGAATAATTTGGGTTATCCATTAAGCGTGCAAGGCACGCAATCAGTCAGTTCATCAAAAAGGCTTGACAAAGACATATTTTGAAATCCAATGACTATAAACAAAAATGCACCAAATTGGTGCATTTTTTATAGGTCGGCGTCAGTGAAAACAACCTGACCATTTTCAAATTTTTCAATACGAGCGAGGGAGCTTACAGGGATTCCCATATCTTGAATGAGTTGGCGTCCATCTTGGAAGGATTTTTCAATGACAATTCCAACGCCTTCTACCGTAGCTCCTGCCTGTTGAATGATTTCAATCAAGCCTTTGGCGGCTTGGCCATTGGCTAGGAAATCATCTACAATCAGCACGCGATCATCTTGGTTCAGGAACTTGCTGGCAATGGAGACAGTTGAAGTAACCTGTTTGGTAAAGGAATAAACTTCAGCTGTTAGGATGCCCTCAGTCATAGTAATATTTTTATGTTTTTTAGCGAAAATCATAGGCACATCAAGGCTCTCAGCCACATAAGCAGCTGGTGCAATGCCCGATGCTTCAATGGTCACAACTTTGGTGATTCCCTTATCACGGTATCCGTCAGCCAGGACCTTCCCCATCTCCTTCATCAACTTATAGTCAACTTGGTGGGTCAGAAAGGAATCGACCTTGAGAATATTTTCACCAAGTACATTCCCATCTTTAAGTATACGTTCTTCTAATAATTTCATCATTTCCTCCAACTATTGATGGAAACTATTATAGCACGTTTTTGAGAAGAAAAGAAGAAAGAAATGGTGAGAGGAAGGAGATTTTTGTGGATAAAAACGAACATTATACTATACATGTTTATAAAACGTATTGATTCCAAGGTTGTTTTTTGATAAACTGAGACTATTCTTTTTTTAAAATAGAAGGAGGAGCCATGTCTCAGAACATCAAAAAAGAATCAGCAGAAACCATGCTCTACGGTGTTGAGGATACACCACCGAAAGGTTTGGCTATCCTGTTAGCCCTGCAGCATATTTTAGCTGCTTTTGCAGGTATTATTGCAGTTCCCTTGGTTGTATCTTCAGCCCTTGGACTGCCGGTTGAACAAACCTCAGTCCTCGTTTCAGCAGCTATTTTTGTAGCAGGATTGGCTACGATTTTACAATCCAAAGGACTGGGGCCAATAGGGGCGCGTGTTTCCGGTATGATGGGAACAGACTTTACCTTTGCAAATCCTGCCATTAGTGTCGGAAGCCAATTTGGTTTAGCAGGTGTTGTTGGTGCGACCATTGCAGGATCTTTCGTTGAAATTATCCTTAGTCGCTTTGTTAAACCGCTTATGCGTTTCTTCCCACCTTTAATTACGGGAACGGTCGTAACGTTGATTGGAATTACGTTGCTACCAGTTAGTATGGATTGGGCTGCGGGTGGTGCAGGAGCTAGTGATTATGCTTCTGTTGAAAATGTCAGCATTGCATTCGTTGTCATGCTCTTTACACTTTTCTTGAACCACTATGGAAAAGGGATGATGAAAACTGCATCTGTCTTTTTCGGAATGGTGTTCGGTTACGTCCTCTGCATTTTCCTTGGGAAGGTAGATTTGTCCGCAGTGAATGAAGCCGCTTGGATTGCTCTTCCAAATGTTTTTGGCTTTGGTGTTCGTTTTGAATTATCAGCCATTTTAGCTTTTATCCCAGCCTATGTGGTATCTTTGATTGGTACAGTTGGAATCATGATGGCAATCGGTGAAGCTTCTGGTCAAAAAATGACTTCTGAAAGAGCTGCTAATGGAGTTTTGGCTGACGGAGTTGGCTCACTCTTAGCGGGTGTTTTTGGGGCGGGACCCAATACAGCCTTTTCTCAGAATGTCGGTCTGATTACTCTTACCAAGGTTGCTAGTCGTCAAGTCATGGTACTGGCAGGAATTTTGTTAACAATTCTCGGAGTTTTTCCAAAGGTTTCAGCTCTAATCTCCATTATGCCGCAACCGGTTCTAGGTGGTGTAGGAGTCATCATGTTTGGTTTAGTGGCAGCACAAGGGGTTAAAACACTTGCGACTGTTAAAATGGGAGATCGTGAACTTCTGATTATCTCACTTGCCTTTGCCTTGGGAATTGGGGTAACCGTTCGACCAGACTTGCTCAGCAATTTGCCTCTAGCTCTTCAAATGATTTTCTCATCGGGAATCTCTACCGGAACAATTGTAGCTTTGATTTTGAATCAAGTCTTAAAAGAAAAATAAACAAATGAGGTCGGCTTTTGTCCGACCTCATTTGTTTATTGTTGAAGGGTCCAGGCAGAGATGCTGCGACCTAAAACAGGGAAGGTTGCCCAACCGTCTTCTTGAACAGTGACGGTATCGGGGTGATGTTCTAATTGATCCGCAAATACATGGCCTTGCCACTGGGTTCCAACGTACATGGAAATAGCTGAGTCATCTTTATTGCTGATGACAACTGCTAGAGGGCTGCGATCCAATTCATCAGGAATTCGTGTCCAACCGATGGTGTTGGCATTTGCAAAGTAGTCTTTCTCTTCTCCGTAGGCTAAATACTTCCGGAGGAGCAGGAGTTTATCCAAGTCTTCTTGGAAGCTTGCTTGGGCATGGTAGCCTTGGACACCATAGTAATCACCATAAAAGACACAGGGCTTCCCATTTTTACGGAGTAAAATCATTCCGTAGGCCAGTGGCTTAAACCAGTCAGCAACTACAGATTCTAATGCTTGCCCTTTTTGTGTATCATGATTTTCGACAAAGGTTACCGCTGAATCAGGGTGATTCTTGACCAAAGAACCGTCAAATATAGTAGTTAAGTCAAAGTCAGCCCCTTTTTCGCCAGCTTCATGAAAATTATAGTGAAGTCTGACATCCACCAAATCAAATCGATGGTCCGTATCTTCAAGATAATTGGTGTTGGTCTCTTCATCGGGGTTCCAGAATTCTCCGAACACATAGAAATCTTCAGAGAAATTTGCTTTGATGTCCCGAATAAAGTTTTTCATAAAGAAGGAATCGATATGTTTAATCGCATCGAGGTGGAAACCGGAGATGCCGGTAGTTGGGATAAACCAATTGGCCCAGTCATATAGGTTTTGAACGACTTCTGGATGCTTGAAATCTAAATCAGCATACATGAGATAGTCGTAGTTCCCATTTTCATTGTCTACCAGACTATCATCAGACCAACCTTTGTTGTCACCCACTATTTGATAGATTCCGTTTTGATTGCGCTTGGCATCAAAATCGGTACCAGTGAAGTGGTACCAATGCCACTGGAAGTCATTGTAACGACCTTGACGCCCAGGGAAGTAGAAGTGTGTCCACCCCTTAATGCGGAACGGGTCTGTTAATTCCTTGGTACGGTCTTCTGGATCAACTTCAACGACTTCAAAAGATTCTAGTCCATCAGCAGCAGCTTTGTGATTGAGGACTACATCTGCGATGGTTGCAATGCCATGATCCTTGAGAATACGGATGGCTTGGACATATTCATCCTTCGTTCCATATTTGGTTCGAACCGTACCTTTTTGATCAAATTCTCCTAAATCGAAGAGATCATAGATTCCATATCCAACATCATTTGAATTGGTGGCCTTAAACGCTGGTGGTACCCAAACTTGTGTAATTCCAAGTTCTGCTAGATGAGGGGCATCACCAGCTAAACGATTCCAGTGTTGGCCATCATTCGGTAGATACCACTCAAAATACTGTATAAGTGTTTCATTCTTTTCCATACCCCTATCCTAAAACTCGGAATACTTTTTGTCAAATTTTTACCGGTAACTAAGAAACACATTTGATTTTTTTTTAAGAATTGTGTAAAATTTAAAAAAGATTGTGAGGAAAAAATGAGTCGCAAAGAGAAAAAAATTGAAGTACAGTTAACCGATCAGCAAGTAAAGATTGGCAAAGATAGCTATGAAGGTTATCAATTAATGATTGGAAAACAGGTTGTAGGTGAGATTGCCGAACTAGATCAGCAATTCGCGCTGGTTTCGAATGGAAATGTACAGGAATTTCATAAAACTTTGGAACAAGCAATTGAAAAATTAATCGAAAGCTACAATTTATCCAAATAAATGTCTTGCATTCTGAAGATAATGTGATATAATAATTCTTGTTGATGTCGGAGAGATAGCGAAGAGGCTAAACGCGGCGGACTGTAAATCCGCTCCTTCGGGTTCGGGGGTTCGAATCCCTCTCTCTCCATTCTCATTATTGGGGTATCGCCAAGCGGTAAGGCAAGGGACTTTGACTCCCTCATGCGTTGGTTCGAATCCAGCTACCCCAGTTCTTAGGTTACTTATTGGATAGAGGACGCTAAAATATCCTTTGGGTATTTTATTTCTTTATATCCAGGCGACGGTTGAAGCGATGCGGTGCTTAGGAAGAAATTTTATAAGTATATCAAGTCTAGAACTTGATTGTTGGAGGATTTTTTAGATGAACGAATTTGAAGATTTGCTAAACAGCGTTAGCCAAGTTGAGCCAGGTGATGTTGTTACTGCTGAAGTATTGACTGTAGATGCTGGACAAGCTAACGTAGCAATCTCTGGTACTGGTGTAGAAGGTGTCTTGACTCTTCGTGAATTGACTAACGATCGTGACGCTGACATTCACGAATTGGTTAAACCAGGTGAAACACTTGAGTTGCTTGTGCTTCGTCAAGTTGTAGGTAAAGACACTGATACTGTTACCTACCTTGTATCTAAAAAACGTCTTGAAGCACGCAAAGCTTGGGATAAATTGGTTGGACGTGAAGAAGAAGTTGTTACTGTTAAAGGAACTCGCGCTGTTAAAGGCGGTTTGGCAGTAGAATTTGAAGGACTTCGTGGATTCATCCCTGCATCTATGCTTGACACACGCTTTGTTCGCAACACTGAGCGTTTCGTAGGTCAAGAATTTGATGCGAAAATTAAAGAAGTGGATCCAAAAGAAAACCGCTTCATTCTTTCACGTCGTGAAGTTGTAGAAGCTGAGTCTGCAGCAGCACGTGCTGAAGTATTCGGTAAATTGAATGTTGGTGACATCGTAACTGGTAAAGTTGCACGTATCACTAGCTTCGGTGCCTTCATCGATCTTGGTGGTGTAGACGGATTGGTTCACTTGACTGAATTGTCACATGAGCGTAACGTTTCACCTAAATCTGTTGTAACAGTTGGTGAAGAAATTGACGTTAAAGTTTTGGACTTGAACGAAGAAGAAGGTCGCGTATCCCTTTCCCTTAAAGCTACTGTTCCTGGACCATGGGATGGCGTAGAACAAAAATTGGCTAAAGGTGATGTGATCGAAGGAACAGTTAAACGTTTGACTGACTTTGGTGCCTTTGTAGAAGTACTTCCTGGTATTGATGGCTTGGTTCACATCTCACAAATTTCACACAAACGTGTTGAAAATCCAAAAGATGCGCTTCAAGTAGGTCAAGTTGTAAACGTTAAAGTTCTTGATGTGAACGCTGCAGATGAGCGTGTATCTCTTTCTATCAAAGCTCTTGAAGAGCGTCCAGCACAAGCTGAAGGACAAGAAGAGAAACGTGCTTCACGTCCACGTCGTCCACGTCGTCAAGAAAAACGTGACTTCGAATTGCCAGAAACACAAACTGGTTTCTCAATGGCTGACTTGTTCGGTGATATCGAACTTTAATCAAACAAATGAGGCAGGGTGTAATCCCTGTTTTTTTTTGTCGGATTTATGAATGGAATCTCCTTTATTTCTTTTTGTAAAAATGACTGTATTACTCTTCTAAGTCTAAGGCATATCAAGATAGTGGATTGATAGGCCTTAAACTTATTTTATTGTTTTATTCATTTTTTGAATTCTTTTAAATAATGCTGTTTTTGATAGTGATCCAGATAATTGACACTCAGGATTAAAAATATTTGCGGAGATTTAAGCTCATAATCAAATCACAATGTAGTCGTTTAGGACGTTTTGACGACAGTTCGTTTTCTTTTTTTCCTTTTTAGGACAAAATAACAACCTTTCAAGACAAATACAATTTCTCAAAGATTTTCCATGCTAAGCTATAGGAGATTCTTTTTTGTTTCTACGAATTAGTAAGTAAAGAGAGAAAGAGCAGGAAGCTTCAATGAATATCTACGTATATGAAGAGCGATTGCTGTCTCATTTTTGGTGGGAAGATACACTGATGCAAATTTTATTTTCTTGTGGGATCGAAGTGAAGGAAATTGACATTCGTTCAAGCTTTACTCAAATGCTTGAAAAGTGGGAAATTCGTGGCACACATCAGGTTTTCATATTGGTTCTTTATGGAGACGTTAATCGGCAACGTTTTTTTGAATTAGCGTGTCAGATTCGGAAAAAGGATCCTCTGGCTAGCTTGATTATTGTGTCGGATACACTAGCGTTTATGGAAGAGGTTTATAGAACTCAGATTGGAGTTCTAGATTATATTTTGAAAGATACTCATCCTGTACTTTTTCATCAGCGTTTAGCGAGTTTGTTTCTCCAAATCCACAACACCTTTATCATGGATGGTCCGAGGGAAATGATTTTATTACAGACGGCTCAAGTACAAATTCAAATGCCAATTAAACGGGTCTTTTTTATAGAAAGGAGCGAAAAAGCTCATTATATCTCTATTATATGTGCAGAGGAAGAGTTGTCTGTTATTGGCAGTTTACAGGATATTAGAGAGGCGACTCCCTACCTATTTTCATGTCACCGATCCATACTTGTCAATCCGAAAAATATATTAAGGGTAGATAGGATGTTGCGGATAGCTTATTTTCCAAAAGGCTACTCTTGTCCAATTTCACGAAAAAAGATGAAGCCGCTTTTGGATCGAATTCATCTCCATAAGTCTGACAAATTGAGAAATAGGAAGCGTTAAGAGCTACAAAAAAATCGGTCAATGCTGACCGATTTAAGGTGTTTGGGGGTCTCCGGTCTCAGTACTGCTACTTGATGAGCTAGAAGAAGACTCTTCAGGGAATTGCTCAGGGTGTAGGGCCTTATAGGTCGGAGAATTGAAGAGATCTATTGTACTGGTTTGTCGCTGACTAAAGAGACTTGTCGATTCATCACCCTTGTCTTTTTCAGTTTTTAGCAATTGATCCAAAGCCTTATTGTAACTGATTTTGCTTACATCTGGTTTGCCAAGGCGATTTCCATTGTAGAAGCGGAGAAGATCACCGGTCTGAATCATATCTGAGATTGATAACTGTTTATTGGCCTTTTCTCTAACTTCATCGATCGCTTTTTGAGTGGATTCATCCGGAGTGGTGATTTCTTCACCGGTTTCAGTATAGTAGGTCCTACCAGAATAGCTAGTGTACTCGGGTGTAACGAAGTTATTGCTAGAACGGAATGCTACGATTTGCTCGTGTTCCGGTGAAAGAAGATCCTGACCAACCTGTAAGAAGTCTCTTGAATTGATGCCCAGTAAGTGTTCTAAGGTAGGTAACATATCGATTTGACCACCAAATGTGTCGATCACAGAACCTTGTTCCATTCCAGGGACAAGGACGATGTAGGGTACCCTCTGGAGCATCGCGTTATCATACGAGGACCAAGTTTCCGGATTCTTATCAATAAGAGGTGCGAGTGATGGGTTCCGAGAATTGGAAATTCCATAATGATCGCCGTAAAGTACAATCACAGAGTTCTCATAGAGTCCAGTTTCTTTGAGATAATCAAAGAAGGATTTGACTGCTGTATCAAGGTAGTTGGCTGTTGCAAAGTATCCGTTGATGGTCTCATCTTTAGTGTCAGCCAAAGGGAAACCTTGTTCATCACCTATGAGGCTGGTTGTGTATGGATAATGATTAGATACCGTTAAATATTTTGCATAGAAAGGTTGTTGCATATGCTCCAAATATTGAATGGAGTCCTTAAACATAATTTTGTCATTCAATCCATATTGGAAGGAATTCTCATCGGTTGCCTTACTCATATAAGATTGATCAAAGAAATAGTTGTATCCCCACTGCTTATAGGTTGTATTCCGGTTCCAAAAGCTTCCGATATTTCCGTGGAAGACAGCAGAGGTATACCCACCAGTTTCGGAGAGAATATGCGGTGCTGCTTGCTGGGTATTGGTACCTCCATAATTAACCATGAAAGAACCTTGGTTCAAACCAAAGAGCCCGGTTTCAATCATGGTTTCAGCATCTGAGGTTTTTCCGGCTTTGACCTGATTAAAAATATTAGAGAAGGCAAAGCTCTCATTTGAATGATAAAGCGAGTTGATGAACGGGGTGACCTCATACTCTTGCCCCTCAGATTCCAATTTGTAATCAATCAAGAATTGTTGAAAGGACTCAAGATGAAGGTAGATCACATTACGTCCTTTGGCAATTCCAAATGTCGCTGGATTTGGAGCTGCATTGTGTTCCTTCATATATTCAAGCACTGGCTCTAAATCTGTTTCAGAAGCCTTAGCCCGTTCCTTATCCGCTTGATAAGTCTGGTTAGCACTATAGCCAAAGAAGGCAGGCAGTCCTAGAGCGCGGACAACATAGTAGTTGGAGAATCCCCGGCTTAACAACTCTGGCCGATCGACTTCAGCAAAGAAGAGATTGGCTGAGAAGAGCATGGTGGATAAGGAAGTAATTGCAAAACTGGCATTAAAGCTGATTGGCCTCTGGTCGAATGCAATTTTCTTTTTCCAGAAAAGATAAACAAGAAGAGGTATATCTAGTAAATAAAGAATATCAAATGGTCGAAAGAGCTTGACTGCTGCATCGCCCAAGCCAGCTGATACGCTACTGGAGGCCAACATTGTATTTAAGGTAATGAAATCCGAAAACTCTCTATAATAGATGACATTTGAGAAGAGCCAAGCGAATAAAAGAAGGTATATGACCGCTAAGAAGGGGTAGAACACCTTGGTTGGTTTGGCATAGAAGGGCAGTCCAAGTAAGAGGAGCCCTAAAGGTAATGGATTCAAAAAGGCTAAGGCCAATTGGTAGAATCCTTGCATATTTCCCAACTGAATATCCAGATTAAAACTTAGGAAATAGGCGGCAATACTTTTTAACCAGTAGAGGATGAGCAGGACAAAGACCAAGCCCAATCGACTACTCATTGTTTGTAGAAGTGATTGTGTTATTTTTTTCACGGAATAAATCCTTTTTATCTAGTTGTTTTACTTTAAGAAGAATAGATTGTATTTTGGGACTGGTCCCAATTTTGTTTCAAGTTTGATTATATCACAAAATAGAGGAGGGGATATAGCGACAGGGAGTCAAACGCTTGTTTTTTAAGGCTTGCTTAAGTTTAATCTAAAATTTTTAAGGGAATTGTGGCATTTTTTGAAATCCGAGCTACTTTCATTTTTAAACTGATACATTGTAAATTAAACGGGAATTATGAACTTTTTCCTTGAAAAATCCATCAACTGTCCTGAAAAAATGTTTTGAAAAATGGAAATTCATAAACAAAGGGGTGAAAAATTCGAGCAGACCTGGTGTAAGACTTTGCAATTTTGTCCTATTTTGATAGCTTTTTTGATATAATTGAAGAATGAAACATGTCGTTCTATCAACTCGCTGTCAGCAAGAAATTGCCAGAGGAAGAATTCTATTAAAAGATAAAGATTTCCAAAATAAACCTCTGAATGATGGTTTTGTTCATTTTCAAAATGCGAAAGGGCAATTTGTAGCAGCCGGTTACCTTTCCAAACAAAACAAAGGACTTGGCTGGGTCTTATCTTTGGAACCGATTGAATGGTCTAATTCTTTTTTAGTGAATTGCTTTCAATTGGCCCGAGATAAGCGTCAAGCCTATTTCAAAGATCCAGAGACAACCGCCTTTCGACTTTTTAACCAAGAAGGTGATGGTTTGCCAGGATTGACTATCGATGTTTACGGTGATTTTCTCTTATTTACATGGTATAATTCCTTTATTTATCAGAATCGTGATCAGATTGTCGCGAGCATTCAGAAAGTGTGTCCAGATTACTTGGGTGCTTATGAGAAGCTTCGTTTTCAAGGGGCTCCTTATGAAACGGGTCATCTTTATGGACAATCAGCACCAGATGTTTTTACAATCCTTGAAAATGGCGTGTCTTATCAGGTCTTTTTGAATGACGGCTGGATGACTGGAATTTTCTTGGACCAGCACGTGGTTCGGAGAGATTTGGTTAAGGGAATGGCTGAGGGCAAGCGCCTGTTAAATCTCTTTTCCTATACGGCTGCTTTTTCAATTGCAGCAATTGCGGGTGGAGCAATAGAGACGGTGTCGGTTGATTTAGCCAAGAGGAGTAGAGAGCTTTCTCAGACTCATTTTATGGCCAATGGATTTAGCTTGGAAGGTCATTCTCTTATTGTGATGGATACTTTCGAGTATCTGCGGTATGCAGCTCGGAAAAATCTACAGTTTGATATCATCGTGATTGACCCACCTAGTTTTGCCCGGAATAAGAAACAAGTTTTTTCTGTTGCCAAGGACTACCATCGTTTGGTAGCCAAAGCTCTAAAAGTTTTGGCTCCAAAAGGTCAAATGGTGTTAAGTACCAATGCAGCTCAGCTTTCGCTTGAGAAATTCAAGCAAGAGATTGCGGCTGGAATGAGTGGGAAAGCCTATCAAATCGAGAAGGTTTATCGCTTGCCGGAAGATTTTCCGAGTTATGCGCAAGAGACCACTAGCAATTACTTAAAAGTTATAAAGATAAGGGTAGAGGAATGAAGTTAGTTGTACCAATCATGCCAACTAGTTTGGAGGATGTGGAAAACCTAGATCGGGATCGTTTCGACTCGGTAGACATGATCGAGTGGAGAGCGGATTATTTGGCGAATAAGGAGGAGATTTTAGCCTTGGCTCCAGCTATTTTTGAGAAATTTGCTGGCCGCGAAATTGTCTTTACCTTGCGCACGACCCGTCAGGGAGGCCATATTGAATTAAGTGGACCGGATTATGTGGAGATTTTGCGTGAAATTCAGGCATTGTACCAGCCAGAGTACATTGACTTTGAATTTTATGCTTATCGAGAGGAATTTGATAAGGTTTTAGATTTCTCAAATCTGGTTTTAACCTATCATAATTTTGATGAGACTCCTGATAATCTAATGGAAATTTTGTCTGAATTGACAGCCTTGAATCCGCGGATTGTAAAGGTTGCAGTTAAACCAAATCATGAGCAAGATGTTTTGGATTTAATGAACTATACGCGTGGTTTCAAGACTTTGAATCCAGAGCAAGAATATGTTACGATTTCGACCGGAAAGTTAGGAGTCTGGTCTCGCTTGGTTGGGGATTTAACGGGCTCTTCTTGGACCTTTGCGGCCTTGGAAGTGCCAAGCGCTTCAGGTCAACTTTCCCTTCATAAAACCAGAAGTATTTTAGAGGCTGTGCAAAATCCAGATTCTGACCAAACAGATTTCTAAAGGTTTTGCGTGCTGGAATTTGGTATTTTCCTCTTGCTTGGGATTTAGTCCTTAATGTTGGGCTTCTATCTTGCGCGTGTCAATTTCGCCTCTCTTTTTTCTGAGAAAGGCCATCTTTACCAGTTGGCGCTCTTCTTTTTTTTAGTCATATTGGCTGCTCAATTCTCTTTGCTTAATCAAGCTAAATTTTAGGAAACTTGCTATAATTGAAGTAGAAGGAGAAAACTATGTCGAATATTTATGATGTTGCGAATGAATTAAACCGCCGTTTGCGGGCTTTGCCAGAATATCAAGCTGTTGTGCAGGCTAAGGAGGAGATTGCTAAGAATCCTGAGGCCCAGGCTATTTTTGAGGAGTACATTGCTTTTCAAAATGAGCTCCAACGGATGGCGCAAACGGGACAAGCTCCAGAAGGAGATCTAGATGCACGGATGCGAGAATTTTCAGAAAAAATTCAAGGAAATGAGTTGGTTTCTAATTTCTTTGCTAAAGAGCAACAGTTGGGAGTGTACCTCAGTGATTTGGAACGTATCGTCTTTGAACCGCTGCAAGAATTATTGCAATAAGCCACTTTCTAAAATCGTAAAACTAGTCAAGAATCTCTGCTTCACATCGAAACAGGGATTTTTGTTTACGGAGAAAAAACAATTGAAAATGAATTTGTTCTCTGATTCTCTTGCTATGTAGAGTGTCGTTCTATTGGTAAATTTTAGCAATGTTCGATTGTATTATAGCTTAGTGAAACTGGATGTGATTGTTATTTCCCGCGAGGGTTTAATATTTTGAATCCTGCAGGAATTCTGGATATTCTCATTAAAATACTTGGTTTGCTTTGACCTTGACAATTTGGCCATCAGCTATGATTTGGACAGTTAAATCATGGCCCTTGTGATTTTGATTCCACGTTCACTTTAAGGTTATGAATTTCGGATAAAGGTTAGACAATAGTTCCTCATGACTATCTTGCTTAGTCTTTTATGAAAGAGGTCAGAAGGTCTTTTTTTACTTGTAAATAGGTATTGGAAGGTATATACAATCTATAAAGATACAAGGTGAAAGGAGTGTCACATATGCTTAAAAGCAACAAGCAAGGGATTATTCTTAGTTTTATTCTATTTTTAATCTGTAGTTCCTCTGTCTATTTATTCCATTTAAGTATTTTCAGGGCCTTCTTGATTCCAATTTTGGGAGTTCAAGGTGCTTTAACACCTAGGCCCATGAACGGCCAGTTGGCAAAGGGAATAGAGATCCTTCTTTTAATGGGAGTTGTTTTCATCCATTTGTTTGTACTAGAGGTTTCGACTGATGCAAGTTTGTTCGCAGTATTTCTTTGTAGCCTGTTCTTCTTTTTGGGTAGTTTGTGTATTCAGATTCCCTACAATCCTTGGATTGGGATTCGGATTCCCTCTACTAGAAACGATGAGGGGAATTGGCAGGCCACCCATCAGTTCTTAGCTTATTTAAGCTATCCTGTTTCTTTCCTGACTTTATACTCTTTTAGTTTATCTTTTGTTACTGTATTAGCTCGTCTTGCCGTACTTCAGTACTGTCTACGACTCGCTGCCTTGTACTAAAAGTAAACTAAAAGACTATATTGCTGTATCCACATTTAAATATGAATCTAGTTGTTGCCATTTCCTTTTCTGCCTGGATAGCCTTACCCTTGATCTTTTCAATCTGGATTTATCCAAGAATCATAACAAAAAACTCAGCCCACTGAGGCTGAGTTTTTTGAGGCTTATTTGAGGCCGTACTTTTTGTTGAAACGGTCCACACGTCCATCTGCTTGGGTGAACTTTTGACGTCCTGTGTAGAATGGGTGTGAATCTGATGAGATTTCGACACGGATCATTGGGTAAGTTTCACCTTCAAATTCAACAGTTTCGTTAGAGTTCTTTGTTGAACCGCTAAGGAACTTGTAACCAGTAGATGTGTCCATGAAGACAACAGGGCGATATTCTGGATGGATATCTTTTTTCATTGTTTTAAAAAATCCTTTCTGCCATGGTCTCTTTGCGAGCCATAGATTATTACTGAACTAGTTTACCAAATGACCAGGTATTTGGCAAGTTTTTTTGCCTTATTTCTCTGTTTTTTTCAGCAAATCCTGAATTTCTTGGTAGATTTGGTCGTTTTCTGTGGAAGAGGCGGAGTTAGCACCGCTTGCAAGGGGGTGGCCACCACCGGAGTGGTTTTTGGCAATGTCATTGATAGGAATCGTTTTGGAACGGAGACGGACTCGGTAGCTACCATCTTCTTGTTCGACGAAGACTCCCCAGGCTTTGACATTTTTTATACGACCAGGTGCGCCGACAATAGCTGAGCTATCAGACTCTTTAAGGCCAAAGCGATTGAGGTCTTTTTGGGTAATGAGGACACGTGCTGCACCATTCTCATCCATTTCAAGGTTGTCGTAGACAAACCCTTGTAATTTTGCAATTGCAAGACTGATAGTGTCCATTTCGCGTGAGAGACTGCTGAAGTCAATAGGGAATTGACGGAGATAGGCTGCCATCTCGAAGGTGATGGTGGTTGTGGATGGGAAAAGGAAACGGCCTGTATCTCCGACGATGCCCGCATAGAGCAGGCGGGCTGTTTGAACATCCATAAGGAGATTGGCTTCACGAGAAAACCGAGTGATCATTTCACTGGTTGAGGAGGCTTGTGGGTCAACCCAGCTGATGTCTCCGTAAGGGGTATCGTTTGGGTGGTGGTCAATTTTGATTAATTCGCGTCCGTTTTGGTAGCGCTGGTCGTCGATTCGTTCGCGATTGGCGGTATCACAGACAATAACCAGAGCGTCTTGGTAGTCTTGGTCGGATACGTAGTTCATACCGGCTAACCAATGGAGATTTGGTTCATCGTAGCCTGTGACCAGCACTTTTTTTTCTGGAAAGTTGAGAAGGAGAAGATTTTGGAGTCCAACCTGACTCCCAATTGCATCCAGGTCCGGGCGTACATGTCGGTGGATGATGATTTTGTCGTATTGGCGAATCTTTTCTAGTAATTGTTCAAAAATTTCTTCCATGGTGTATCCTTTTTGCTTTTTTTCCATTTTATCATAAGGGCAGGTCAATGCAAACTTTTCGGGTATGGTTTGTGTTATAATTGAAAGCGAACTATTATTTAGGAGGCTAAAATGGCATTAGCTAAAATTGTCTACGCAAGTATGACAGGAAATACTGAAGAAATTGCGGATATCGTTGCAGATAAACTACGTGATTTGGGTTTGGAAGTCGATGTAGATGAATGTACCACTGTAGAGGCTGAGAATTTTCTGGAAGCGGATGTGGCTATTGTGGCATCCTACACGTATGGTGACGGTGAATTACCGGACGAAATCGTTGACTTCTATGAGGACTTGAAAGAGATTCATTTAGAAGGAAAATATTACGGTGTAATTGGCTCTGGAGATACCTTCTATGATGAATTTTGTAAGGCTGTAGATGACTTTGACCAAGTATTCTCTGAAATTGGTGCTGAAAAGATTGCAGAAAATGTCAAAGTTGACTTAGCAGCTGAAGATGAAGATATTGAAAATCTTGAGAATTTTGCGGAAGAAATTGCTGCGAAATTGACCTAAGGTAATGCGAAGAGGCTGGGCATGGCCCAGCCTTAAAGTATATCTGTGCATAGTAAGGAGATGTTTTTTTGACCAAACTATATGGAATATTAACTAAAATTTTACAGGTTATACTCGTGATTTTGGGTGTGCACTGGGTCTTGGTCGCATTTTTGGCGCTGGGTCAACCTTGGTGGCTGACTTTTCCAGCGGCATTGGGGTTAGGGGGGTGGATTTATCGTAAGCCTTCATTCTGGAAACGAATCTACGATTTTCTCTGTCGCCACAAACTAGTAGTCATTGGTGTTCTGACCGTATTTCAGATTTTATTGCTTTTATCGGCTCAACTCTTAATTCGAAGGGATGCAGCAGTTGTTTTCTTGGGAGCCTTCAAACTATCTAAGCCCTTGTCGATTGCCAGTTACCTGACTCGAAATCCTAACAACCTGCCCCTTTTTCTCTATGAGCGCTGGTTCTATAATCTGCTGGGTCCAGCGGCCCTTTGGGTGATGCAGGGAATCAATATCCTTGCTACTAATCTCTCAGCTCTGATTTTGTTTAAGGGAACCGAGACTTTCTGTGGACGGAAGCGGGCAGATTTGGTCTTCCTTTTTTACACAGCTCTTCTGGTGGCCTCACCATTTTTTATGGCGATGTATACGGATATGTTGGCCTTTCCCTTCATTAGCCTGCAATTTTTCTTTGCTATGGGCCTACTCAAGTCCAGTCGAACCAAGCGGATGGCACTCCAATTGGGTTTGGTGACGGCTCTAGCCTATCTATTACGTCCAACCGTGTTGGTGACTGTTTTAGCCCTTTTTTTAATTCTCTTTTTCACCAAAGATTGGCGAAAGCTGCTCTTGGGGTTCAGCCTTTTTAGTCTGAGTTTTGTGGTTGTCCATGTCCCTCTCCAGCGCGCCATGGACCAGCAAACTGAGGTCATCTTGGTGGAAGGTGATGGCTTGGCCAAAACGCCCCTCCTCTTTGTGAATCTGGGCTTGACTTACTCCGGGACAGACCAAGAAGATATGAAGGAAGGCTTGCTAGCCTATTTAGATACGGAGGTGCGAGGGGAGTATAACAACGGAATGTTTGCGGAAGAGAATGTCAAAAAGGAAATTCTACGTCGCATCCGGGAGTATAATTTCTGGACCTTTACGGAGCATACTGTTTACAAACAAAGCCAGACGGTCCGAAGTGGAACCCTTAACTGGATTTACTACGAGGATGTTGAGCGCGAAAAAACACCTTATATCTCTCCACTTTATGAAGAGGTAGGCTCACAGCCCTTCTTTACTTGGATTCGTCGCCACTTTATTTCATTTGACCGCCCCGAGTTTGGAGTTTATGCTTGGGTCAAACAGGTAGTTTGGATTGCTCTAGCTTGGGGTATTGTCCGAGCTAGTAGGCGTTATGCGGGTGAGCGCACCGATTTACAATTTGTCATGTTAGCAGTTTTAGGTGGTTTCCTGTTTCTTCAGGTTTTCGAGGGCGGCAAAACGCGTTATTTAATTCAATTTTTACCACAAATTTTAGCTTTATCAAGTCTAGGTTGGATACGGGATGACAAGCATGGAAAGATTTAAAGAGACTGACTGGTACCCGGCTCTGCAAGCTGAGTTAGGAAGTGCTTATTTTGAGCAAGTAGAGGCTTTTATGGAGGACGTTTATGAAAAAGGACTTGTGTTTCCGGTAAGGCAGGATGTCTTTCGAGCCTTTGAATGTTCCAGCCTGGCTCAGACGCGATTGGTGATTTTGGGACAAGATCCCTACCATGGGGAGGGACAGGCGGATGGTTTGAGTTTTTCTGTACCGACTGGTGTACCGGCCCCTCCCTCCCTTCGGAATATTTTTAAAGAGTTGGAGTCGGATATCGGACCGAGATCAGAGACGGATTTGTCTGATTGGGCTCAGTCAGGTGTGCTCTTGTTGAATTCTGTTTTGACGGTAGAGGCTGGTCAGGCCAACAGTCATCAAGGGCGTATCTGGGAAGTTTTGACGGATGCTGTGATTTCCCTCTTGGGTAGGAAAACAGACCCCATCGTTTTTATTCTCTGGGGCAAGTTTGCCCAAAAGAAAAAATCCCTTATTGGGCCGGGACATATGATTTTGGAATCGGTCCATCCGAGTCCTCTGTCGGCATACCGAGGTTTCTTTGGAAGTCGGCCTTTTTCCAAAACAAATGCCTTCTTAGAAAAACCGATTGATTGGTTAGGAGAAAAATCATGAAGCAGCAGTTAGCGACAATTTGTTATTTGGATAATGGGAAGGAGTTTTTGCTTCTTCATCGGAACAAGAAGCCAAATGATGTCCATGAAGGGAAGTGGATTGGGGTCGGTGGTAAGGTCGAGGCGGGCGAGAGTCCGGAAGACTGTGCCAGGCGGGAGGTTCTTGAAGAGACGGGCTATGTCGTCAAGGACATGGATCTGGTTGGTCTGATTACCTTTCCTGCTTTTACACCTGGTACAGATTGGTATACCTATGTTTACCGGATCCAAGATTTTTCAGGGACGCAAATTGAGAGTCCGGAAGGCAGTTTGGCTTGGGTTCCTTATGATGAAGTACTTTTGAAACCAAGTTGGAAAGGGGATCATCTCTTTCTCAAATGGATTCTGGAAGAAAAACCGCTGTTTTCAGCAAAGATGGCTTATAAAGACGATCATCTTCAGGATTGGTCTGTTCAATTTTACAAATAAGGCGCAGAAAACACATTCTGCGCCTTGTTTGTTCGCCATTTCCGAACCTTTGTATTTTTAGCTAAAAAATTTTCTGATTTTGTTCGGATTTTTCTCCTTCTTGTGCTATAATGTTTTCAGTAAAAGGAAAGGATTGTACCAATGAAAAAAGAATCATTGCTCCCACTTGTATCTGCCGGCCTCTTGGCTCCGTTCTTCCTCTCCACAGGAGTTGCGGCTGAAGAAGTAAGCACAGAACAACCTGCTGCTACCGCCGAAACCGTTAATCAGGTTCAAAATCCTGCTGCTGAACAACCTGCCGTTACCGCAGAAACCTTGGCTAGTCAGCCACCAGTAGTTGAGGTACCAGAAGTGACCCCAGCTGACTCTGGTGCAGCTGCTGCAAATGCGGAAGTGGCACCACGTGCAGCTAGTCTTGATGCTGAGGATACCCAAGAGTCTAAAGATTTAGTGATTCTTCATACCAATGATGTTCACGGCCGGATTGTAGAAGACCGGAATGTTATTGGGGATGCCAAGGCTGCAGCTGTAATCAAAGAAGAAAAACAAAAGCAACCAACCTTAGTGGTAGACGCAGGAGATGCTTTTCAAGGGCTTCCAATTTCCAACTCCAGCAAGGGTGAGGAACGTTTGAAAATCCTTAACATGGTTGGATATGATGCCATTGCCGTGGGGAACCATGAATTTGACTTTGGTTTGGATCAATTACGTAAGTATGAGAAAATGCTTACCTTCCCAATCCTTTCTGCCAATACATATGTTAACGGAGCCCGTCTTTTCAAGGCTTCTAAAATTATTGATAAAACTCCAGGCATTGATGGAGATGAATTTGTCGTTATTGGGGTAACCACACCCGAAACTGCAACCAAAACTCACCCAAATAATGTGGTCGGTGTGACCTTTACTGAGCCAATCACTGAAGTACAAAATGTGATTGCTCAAATTGAATCTGACGCTCGAGCTGAAGGTAAGGCCTATAAGAACTATGTCATTCTAGCTCACCTTGGTGTAGATGCTACAACTCCACTAGAGTGGCGTGGCGATACTCTTGCAGAGGCCCTTTCTAAGAATGAGAATTTGAAGGGGAAACGGGTTATCCTGATTGACGGTCATTCTCATACCGTTGCGACAGCAACTTATGGTGAAAATGTGACCTATAATCAAACAGGTTCTTATCTCAATAACATTGGTAAAATCGTTCTTAAATCAGATAAATTATTAGGTGAAGCTAGTTTGATTTCTGCGGCAGACTTGAAGGATCAACAACCTGATTCCGAGATTGCTGCAGTGGTTAGCCGCATTAAAGAAGCCTACGATGCGGATAATGCAGTGGTCATTCGCGCGAACAACACGGTAGAACTCAACGGTAAGCGTGAAAATGTCCGTGTTCGTGAAACCAACCTTGGTAATGCTGTAACAGATGCCCTTTATGCTTATGGACAAACTGGATTCCAACATCCAAGTCACCTTGCTGTTACCAACGGTGGTGGACTCCGTGAAACCATTGCTAAAGATAAAGACATTACCAAAGGGGATGTCATTGCGGTTCTTCCATTTGGGAACTTGATTTCTCAAATCACGGTTAAGGGCCAACAAATTCAAGACATGTTTAAACGTTCTATTTCTGCTATTCATCAGAAAGATGCGGATGAAAATGTTGTTTTGGATGAAAATGGTTTGCCTCTACTTGAGCCAAGTGGCTACTTCCTTCATGTATCAGGGGCGCGTGTTTTCTTTGATCCATCCCTCGAACCTGCGGATCGTATTTTGAAGATCCAGATTTTGGATCCAGAATCTGGCAAGTATCAAGATTTAGATTTGGAAAAAACTTACTACCTAGCTACCAATGATTTCGTAGCAGCAGGTGGAGATGGTTATGATATGCTCGGTGGTGCGCGTGAAGAAGGACCATCCATGGATGAAGTCTTTGCCAACTTCTTGAAAACGGCTGATCTCAGCAAATACGAAGTGGTGAATCCAAATTCACGGATTGTGTCTGTTTCAAAAGATTCTAATTGGCAAGATTTGGCTTATCCAACTGAACCTACCAAACCAGAACAACCTGAAAATCCAACGAATCCAAATCAACCAAGCAAGCCGCTAAACCCGGCCAACCCTAGCCAGCCAAATAAACCAGGCCAGCAAGAAGGTCAAGCTGGACAAGATAAGCAGAAGCCAGCTACAAAACTGGTATCCTTGGGACATAATCCAAGTTACCAAGCACCAGCTAAAGTTCAGGCTACAAGTTCATCAGCTTCTGAAGCTAAATCTCTTCCAAATACAGGAACAGAAGACAATGCAGCAGCAGCAGTTCTAGGACTTGGTATTCTCGCCACACTCGGCCTTGTTCAAAGCAAACGTCGTAAAAATTAGTTTTAAATCTATAAAAACTGTTAAACTACCTTCGTCTATAAGACGGGGTAGTTTTTTGAATAGAAAAAGACCAGCTGGATTGAGCTGGTCTAGGCTTGTAAAAGGGGAATTATTCTTCCTCGCTATCTGAGGAAGCCTTTTCAGGCTTTTGTTGGCTTAAATTGATTCCCCAAGGGACAATATTTTCTTTTCGCTCCAGGATACGAACGACATTGGAGCGATGGCGGATCAGGATGAGGAGTGCAATTCCGATGATGGTTAGGGTAAAGGCAGTGTCGTATTCGGGAATCATAAAATGAATGGCTGGGAAAATGAGGACACCGAGGATGGCGGCAATAGCCGCGGCCATACTAGAGAGGGAAATCATACTAAAGAGGTAAAGGACGCCAAAGAAGATAATGGCCATATAGATAAAAAAGCCGAAGGAATAGGCAAAAACAGCACCGGCGCTGGTTGCAACGGCTTTCCCACCCTTAAATTGGGCAAAAATCGGAAAGACATGCCCCAAAACTGCGGCTAGCCCAAATAGGATAGGCGAAACAGGGAGTCCGAGTAGGATTGGAAGGTAGGTAGCCAGAGAACCTTTAAAGAAATCAACGAGAAAGGTAATGATTCCAGCCTGTCTGCCAAGAACGCGGAAGGTGTTTGTAGTACCCGTATTTCCAGAGCCTTCGGTTCGTAAATCAACATTGAAAAAGTACTGGCCGATCCAAAGACCAGTCGGTATCGACCCTAAAAGATAGGCGATTAAAAAGCATAAGATAATCATAGAAATAGTATAGCACATTCCTTTCTGAAAGTCGTTATATATCAAGGGGTTGAGTTGTGTCCCTTGATATATGATTGTGAATAAGGGGTAAGAAAGGAGAAACATTAGTATTTTTCTAAAATTGCCATCAGATTGTTATTCATATTTTCTGTGGCATGAGTGTAAATGGCGTTTGTGGTTTTTGGATAAGAATGTCCAACTTTATCCATGATTGCACGGAGAGGGATATTATTTTCTGCTAGTCGACTAATCAGAGTGTGACGGAAGATGTGACTGGATATTTTTTTTATTGATTGAATTATCAAGTCTAGAATTTGCGTTTTTGAGATTGGTGTAAAAAAAGCATTTGAAAAAGGTCCGACAGTAACTGCTGGACCTTTTACTATACGATAGTTACACTCACACTCAATTTTTGGCGAAGGTAAGTGTGGAGTTTTTGTTATTTAATTACTTGACATCTAGCTCAACAATCTTTTTCTCGTTGTTGTCGAAGATAAAACCTTGTTTTACCTCTAATTCCATTTTTCCAGAACCGTTTACCCCAAAGGCATCAACGAAGTTTTCGAAGGTTCTACCTGCTGAAACAGTTTCTAGGATTGTTCCGATTGAATGATCATCAGCCTTTTTGCCATCAACATACAACTCCAAATCAGATCCAATGGAATAGTCTTTGTCAGTACCATTGTATAAATCGTAGGTTACTTTTAAAACTCGCTCAGGTTGCGGCTCATCAAATTCATTGCGTTCGTCTGTCCATTCAGCGCTCTTAATGGTAATTTTTACGCCGTTCTCAAACGGAATTTCTTCGCCGATTTTGTAAGTATCTTTTTTTGCAGTTTTTTGCTCAGAAGAAGCTTGCTCAGTCTTTTCTGATGAACCAGTAGAAGACGTTGAGTTACTTTGCGAACAAGCGACAAGTGCGAAACTTGCAAGTAGTGTGGCTCCTAATAAAGTAATCTTTTTCATAGTAAAACTTTCTAGCCAGCTTTTTACGTGGATCAGGCATTCCACATCGGTTATCAGTCACTAAAAAAGAGTCAATTCTGTTGAATTGACTCTTTTTCATAAACCCATTTTGGGCCAAGGGCGAAACCTTGTTTCCTCAATGAAATAATAGCACTAAGAGGATAAAAAGTCAACGCTTTTTATAAAAATAGAATTAAAAAACTTGGTAAGATAGACTGACTTTTGGAATAGTGTATAGTTTTCGGTGTAATAATCAACGAGCCACCTACCTTCGCTGTACCTTCGTTGATTCAAGTTATCAGAGCAGACTTTCTTGTGTAAATAAAACAAATTAATTAAATCGCCAATTTTTGGAAAGTGTACGAATGATTGATTAATTCCCATGTTAATGCAAAAGGTTTTTGATGCAGCTTGTGGTCTAGCTATTCGTTCTTCTTGAGGGAAAAGATTTATCAAATAAACATCGTTATGGGCACAAGAGTTTCGAATGTTTTTTATGAATTTATGTTGAGATTCATAGAGATTTAGCTCGCTCTTCTGTACTTTTCCTTTACAGAACTCTAAAAATAAGACTAGTGTTCCATAATCTATAATCTCCATGAAGACCCATGCTGAAATTTGGGTTCTTTTCTTAAACATGTCTTTTTTATAAGAGCTGTTCCTGAAGTGTGCTAAAACTTCATTGAATTTATCAGGATATTTATCTTGAAAACTCTCAATTATTGTATATCCATCTTGTTGTTTGTCTAAAGTCAATACAGTCATTAAACGAGTTCTAATCGAATGTTCTACATCTAGACAAAGATGAAGAAGATACTCTCTTAATCTAACATCCATTCTTGCTGTAGCCTCAAGATGGTCGAATGTAAGTGTATCATATTTGCCATTAGGTAATTTCAGATAATTTTTCCTATAGCTAGAAATTTTGTAGTAATAACTTCTAGTCATTAAATAATCTTTGATTTGTTCTTCATTAAAGGTGCCTAACTCGATACCCTTAGATGTAAATTTTTCGATCAATTCATCAAAAGACAGTTTAGGTTTCAAGATGTTCCTTCCTCCTATCTAGTAAAATCTTTGGTTCCAATATTTTGCACACTGATTGTCTAAATTGAAATAGGTTGAAAACTACCAACAATTTTCCCGATGATTCTAGGATTTTCATCATATGGGGCAAACTTATCTATGTATTTTGGGTTTAGGGAAATAAGACGGAGACCGTTCTCCTTGCGTTCGACTTTCTTAATATAGGTTTGGCCATCCCATTCTACGGCATAGATTGCTCCATCATAATCGAAACCGGTATCTTTGATAAGAGCAACCTCACCATTCAAGAATCGAGGCTCCATGGAGTCTCCGTAAATCCATGAAGCAAAGTCGTGGTCTAACTTTTTATCAAAGTAAACGGTATCAAAATTTCCATCATTAAAGTAAGATGAGCCGGTACCAGCGGAGAGCTTTTCGTAAACTTGATACTCATATAAATCTTCTTCAGTCTTCTGATTTTGTTCTTTAAGTAATTCATTTCCATAGTTTATCCACTTACTATGATTTTCTTTATTGAGCATAGTGTTGAGCTTTTTTATTGATTCTGGGTGGTCGAATGAAGAAGTTTTGGTTTTGGATGAATCAAATAGATCTTGAGGAGATACAGAGAGAGCAGAGGCATAAATATGAATGTCTTTCTCACTTAAATTTCTTTTTCCATTTTCGTGATTAGAAATGGTGTTTTGCTTAAACCCTGTCAGTTTTGCTAAATCTTTTTGGGTAAGTTTTTTTGATTTCCTAATCGTTTTTATAGAATTACCTAAAATACTCATATTTGTTCATCCTTTCTTTAACCATAATATAACGTATTGAGATAAAAATCAAATAAAAATCTCGAAAAGCGATTTTGCTTGTGTTTGAGCTAGGATTTCTGCGGATCGTTCTGTGATGATAAAAGTGTGGAATGAAAATGCTTCATTCGCATACAACTTTATGGATGTAAATGAGTAATAGTGGAGAATTCTTGGGTTTTGAGTAAAATGATAAGCGGTATTAGCAAAAAAAGCTAGGTTTAATCGAAGTTTACCCGTTGTGCTAGTTAATCCTGGAAATAATAAAAAACTTTGCGTATCATAAACTCAAAACCACCACGAATTGAGGACATGATATGCAAAGCCAAGTATATTATCTCGCGAATCCATCACAAACACAAGTAGTTTTCAACAAAATTTTGGTTAAAGTGACAGATCTATACGAGAAATATGTTCCAGAATCGGTTCGCTTTCGTAAGAATGTCCATTTGCAACTTCAACCAGATGTTATCTTGATTTCTAGCTACATTTGGGCTTTACAACAAGGTTGTAGATCAGCTAATGCTATTTATCGCGCAATTCGTACTAACTTGTTTC
>NZ_JADPMS010000031.1:0-24082 GCF_015686645.1 Streptococcus sp. NLN76
ATTTACCCTCTTTTTTCTAGTTAGTTTCTGAAAGATACTAACTAGAAAAAGGAGGCCAGGCAACCACGGGGCGCCTAGAACGCACAAAATTCTATCAAAAACTGTCCAAGATATTGACTGAAATCCAAGGTGACTATTATATAGATGATGCTAAAGGGAATAGAGTAGATTTGGATGATGAGAATAGCCCGTATATTTTAAATGAGAATGACATTCTAGTATCTCTTACAGGTAATGTTGGCAGAGTTTCCAAAATGACACGAGCGAATGCAGTATTAAATCAACGAGTAGGTCGGGTGAAAATTAATGATATCAATAAAGTAGAACATGATTTTCTTTTTAATATCTTAAAATCTGCGCAATTTGAAGAGAGTATGAAGAATGCATCTCAAGGGGCTGCACAGGCAAATATTTCAAATAAAGATATTTTGAGTTTTGTAATCAAATATCCAAACTTATCCGAACAACAATCCATCGGATCATTCTTCTCCACTCTCGATCACCTCATCACCCTTCAGCAGCGTGAGTTAGATTATTTGAAGGCAACGAAGAAAACAATGCTTTCAAAACTATTTCCGAAAAAATCTGAAACGATTCCGGGAGTCCGTTTTGACGGATTTACGAACGTTTGGGAACAGCGGAAAGTAAGAGAGCTCTTTACAATAACTCGAGGGCAGGTATTAGCAGCAGATAAAATAGTTGATACTCCATCACAAATAATGAAATATCCAGTTTATTCCTCACAAACGAAAAACAATGGCCTAATGGGATACTATTCAAACTATCTTTTTGAATCGGCTATTACTTGGACAACTGATGGTGCAAACGCTGGGACTGTAAATTACAGAGAAGGTAAATTTTTCAGTACAAATGTAAATGGAGTCCTTTTATCGGAGGAAGGGTTAGCTAATTATGCTTTAGCTGAAATAATAAATAAAGAAGCTTGGAAATGGGTGTCACATGTTGGAAATCCAAAACTAATGAACAATGTTATGGCAGATATTGAAATAAATGTAAGTTTAAATTTTGACGAACTGAGTTTAATTTCTAAAATGATTTCCACCCTCGATCACCTCATCACCCTTCAGCAACGTAAGGTGGATTTGTTGAAGAGTCAGAAGCAGACGTTGTTGAAGTCTATGTTTCCTCGTTAATACTCATTACATTTCAAAATCTGAATGTGTTAATCCTCTTCGCCGAACCCCTAGTTCTGTCTTCATCGGATTGCCTTTTCAGATTTTGAACTGTTTCGAGTATAAGTTATTAGCTTTGTTTTTATTTTAAATTTATTAAGGAGTTTGTATGTCACAAGAGAATTATTCAAAATCACTGTATCAAACGCTTTGGAATTCTGCGGATATTTTGCGGGGTAAGATGGATGCGAATGAGTATAAGTCTTATCTGTTGGGATTAATTTTTTATAAATATTTATCGGATAAGCTTTTGCACGCGGTGTGTGAGAACTTGGAAGTAGAGTTTGTGGATTTGGTTCAGGCTCAGGAGTTGTTCGCGGAGAGTTTGGAAGATGCGGAGCTGCGGGAGGATTTGCTGGATATTCTTCAAGATGAACTGGGTTATGTTTTGGAAGCGAATTTGACCTTTACGTCTTTAGTGTCTCGTGTTTATACGGGTGACTTCCAACTGGAAGATTTAGCTCAAGGTTTTAGGGATATTGAGCAGTCGAATGAGATTTTTGAAAATTTGTTTGAGGATATTGATCTTTATTCAAAGAAATTAGGAGCTACTCCACAGAAGCAGAATCAGGTTATTTCTGAGGTCATGAAAGAATTGAATGAGATTCAAATGGAACTTCATGAGGGAGATATTCTGGGGGATGCCTATGAATATTTGATTGGTCAATTTGCCTCTGATTCGGGTAAGAAGGCTGGGGAATTCTATACCCCCCAAGCTGTTTCTCAATTGATGACTCAAATTGTTTTTATGGGGCGTGAGAATCAGAAAGGGATGAGTTTGTACGATCCAACCATGGGTTCTGGTTCCTTGCTTTTGAATGCCAAGCGCTACAGTAATGAGGCTGCAACAGTTTCTTATTTTGGTCAAGAAATCAATACTTCAACCTTTAACCTGGCTCGGATGAACATGATGTTGCATGGGGTAGCCATTGAGAATCAGAAATTACATGTTGGTGACACCTTGGATGCCGATTGGCCGACTTCGGAACCGACGAATTTTGATGGTGTCTTGATGAATCCACCTTATTCTCAGAAATGGTCAGCGGATAAGGGATTTTTACAAGATCCTCGATTTTCAAATTTTGGCGTTTTGGCTCCGAAATCCAAGGCTGACTTTGCCTTTCTCCTTCATGGTTTTTACCATTTAAAACACAATGGAGTTATGGCCATTGTGTTGCCTCACGGGGTTCTCTTCAGGGGGGCGGCTGAGCTTAAAATTCGGAAACATTTATTGGAAGAAGGGGCAATTGATACTGTAATTGGACTTCCAGCCAATATCTTCTTCAATACTTCCATACCGACAACCATTATTATTTTGAAGAAAGATCGGACCAGCAAGGATGTGCTCTTTATTGATGCTTCCAAGGAATTTGAAAAAGCTAAAAACCAGAATTTCATGAGAGAGGCCCATATCGAAAAAATTCTAGAGGCTTATCAAAAGCGCGAGGATATCGAGAAATTTGCCCACTTGGCCTCCTTTGAAGAAATTCAGGAAAATGATTTTAACCTCAACATACCTCGATATGTGGATACCTTCGAGGAGGAGGAAGTAGAACCTCTATCGGAATTAGTTCTTAAATTGGAAGAGACTGAAAAAGAAATTGCGGAGACCAGGGAACAATTGCAAGAAATGATGTCTCAGTTGGTTGGCACCAATCCCGAAGCTCAGGCAGAACTGGATGCCTTTCGGGAACGGTTTTTGAAGATGTAATATTAAGGATGGAATTAGTGTTTGATTTTATGAAAAGGAGAACGTGAAATTGTTTTGGGGAATAGTGATTCTGGTTGTAGCTTCCTTTTTTGTTGTGATGATTTTGTCAACGGATTCGGAAGAAAATAGTCATCGAGAAATTGATGCACAAGCAAGTAGTGATAAGGATAGTGATGAGGAAGTTTCAAGCCCAATGTTAAACAGCTTTGAGGAAGATTTTGATTTTTGTGTGTCAGGTTCGAATTTATTTATTGACAAGCATACTTATTCAGATGGTATTATTCGAGAATTTGATGAAAAATCTTCTGAAGTAGGTATGGGTCATTTAGTTTTTTGGGAACAATTAGAAGCAGGATTAAATAATTATCTGGAAATAAATCCGACAGATGCAGAGAGACTAGTTTTACTCGACAAAGTTGTTAAAGCGAAGGATATTTTTTACGAATTTTATAAGTTAAGGGAAGGTGAAAAATACGAATTAGCAAGAATGACAACGAATTTTTTAACGACTCATTATTCAGAGGAAGCAGAAGACTATGAAGAAGTACTTGGTACGAATCTTAATGGGGCTATGTACATCGAGGATGTGAGTGATTCAATTTTACTAGCCTTAGATTTAGGTGAATATTCTGAAGAAGTGAAAAAACATTACAAGGAACAGTACACTCGAATTCATAAAATATATAGGGTTATTTATGCGAATTTAATTTCAAATGAATTTAAAAATCAGATTTATAATGAAGGTAGGCCGTTGAGAGAGAGCGGGGAGTTTGAAAGTCTTGTTTTTATGGAATTTACACTTAAATATCTAGAGTTACAAACACAAGTTGTTCATTTGATTGCGGAGGAGAGGTCATTGGACTTTAAACCTTTTAATAAGCTGTTTAAAAAAACCATTAAAACAAATAATCTTGATAGAAATCTGGTTATGGATAATCTCTAGTATTGGTATTTGTTTTTATGTACGATCAATTAGTTAGGTGTTTCCCTTGGATTTTGTGGTAGACTAGTATTGCAAGAAGAAGTTTGCAAGTTTTTTTGAAATCTTTAAACAGATGAGGTAGAGGAGGCTCCCCGTATGAACTTAGAATATTGGTTTGATTTTATGGAAGGTTGGACTACTGAAGAGATTGTATTTTCAATTGTCTTATTTGTTGTAATTGGGTTTCTTGTTATCCTTACTACACCTTATTCAGCTTCTTTTATGAAAGCGAAGCGAAACGCTATCATTGAAGATGAGTATCGAAAGAGATTTAAGAAGTAAGTAATTTATAGTAGCCCCTGTTAGGGATTGACCTTTCTTTGATTTTTTACACGAAGCAGCAAATCATCATTTTATTGGTGGTTTGCTGCTTTTTGCTATGGTTTTGGAATCAAGGATACGATTTTTTCTCCGAATAAATAAGGGCACCTCTAAAAACCCCGATGTTTACTCAGAAAATAAAAAAAAACGACATGAAAGTCTATCTAGTTGAAAAGTGTTTCCTGTCGTTTTCGCATTTTTTACTGTTTTCACAGTTCCTTTTCTGTTTTTGGGCGCACTATGCCCATGTATTGAGGTTCAGTCGTTTAATTTGTTCAAAGCGACAAATGTTATAAACCAAATTTGTTAGGGTTACATTGGTCTTCGCACGCTTAATTCCAACTCCTCTAAAGGTGCTTCCCTTCATCGTGTTTTCTATGAAACCAAATACATGCTCTACTCGACATCGAATACGCGATAGTTTTCGATTAAACTTCTTGTCATCGTCCGTAAGTGGTTTGTTTCGATAGGAGCGACGGGCAGTGTAGTGTTTACCTCCTTCTGGAACTGACTTTCCAGTGTAGGCACTATCATCAAAAACAGGTTCATGGGTATCACAAATATCAGCTAGAACATTTGAATCGTGAACACTAGCCGATGTTACTTCAAAGCTTTTGATAAGTTTTGATTTAGAGTCTACACAAACATGATTTTTATAGCCAAAATGATCCACCCCTCCTTTTTTAGTCCAGCGTGCATCAGTGTCTTTTTGAGAACGTTTAGCTGAACTCCAGACTTCTGGTTCTTCCCCTTCTTTAATTTGTTCATTCTCTTTACGTGTATTTCTTTGTTTAGGCACTTTTACAAAAGAGGCATCTACAATCTGCCCTTTATGAGCTAACAGACCCTCTTCTTCTAGAGTAGAGTAAAAGCTGTCAAACAATTCCTGTTCTTTCCCTGATTTTGTGAGACGTTCACGGTATAACCAGATTGTTTTTGCGTCTGGAATTTTTTCAGCATCACAACCAACGAAATGACGAAAAGACAGGCGGTCATGGAGTTGGTATTCCATGTCATCATCTGATAGGTTATAGAGGCGTGCTAGCAGAAGAATTTTGAACATCATGAGGTAGTCATAGGGAGGACGGCCTCCTTTTGAAGGATTTTTCTTGGGATTGCCGAAAATGCGAAATAAAGCTGGGCGGAAAATTTCCCAGTTTATGGCAGAATCTAGTCTTTCTAAGGAATTGCCCATTTGTGAGAGTTTTTTAAGTAGTAACTCGTCATCTGTGAATAATAGCATGGTGACACCTCATGGAATTTGATACCACTATTATCTCACAATGCACGTGTAGAAGGAATAAAAAGCAGGTCTTCATACCGTAGTGGAATCATCAGCAGTTGAGAAACAACTGCTAGATGACGGAGATTTCGAGACCTTGGCTCGAAATCTAGTAATGAGACTCCGGAGGAGGCTGCTTGCGTCCGCACTACCAAATATGAAGACCTGCTTATTTGAAATATTTCCTACAAAAACTATGAGTTTTTAGAGGTGCCCATAAGTAATACATAACTAATTTCAAAATCGATATACTCGAAAAATTTCAAAGAGATGACTAGGAAAGCCGATGATGGTAGAACTGAAGTTCACCGAAGAGGCTTGACAACGTCAGAATTTGAAATTTAATGAGTATAAGAACTTAGGGTATGATTTGGTTTCATCGGAGGGATTTGATATGATGAAAAGTAGGACGGTCGTGTTAAATGAGAAACGGAAAATCACTTTGGGTTATTTTCATGGAACTAAGCTAGAAAATGCCAAGTCTATATTCTCAGAACAAGAATTTCGATTTCGGCCGCGTCCTAATCACTGGTTAGGGAATGGCGTTTATTTTTTCGTGGATGATGAATATCAAGCCAAGTGGTGGGCCGGTAAGGATGGTCATAGGGAAACGAACTTACCAGCGGTTTTATATTTTCCGTTAACGATTTCTAGAAATGAGCTGCTAAATTTAAATTCAATTCGAGATTTAGAAATCTTAGATAAATTCGCGGAAGAATTGTTTTTTAATTTTGGGAAGGTTTTTGTAGAGTTTAGTGAATTGGAAGTTCAGACTTTTCATTGTTTTCTTCTAGATTATTTTTTTAGGGTTAATAATCAGTATAAGGCTGTTCGTCGAACCTTTTTATCTACGAAAAAGGAGATTGGATTGAGTCGCTTCGCGCAGTTGTCGGATCAACTGTGTGTGTTTGATCAGTCTATCATTCCTTTTTCTAGGATAAAAATTCTAGATATCTAGTTTGGAGGTAGTTTATGAATCTTACACGAGAAGAACTAGCAAAGCTCTTTGATGAGTATGGCTTCGAATACAAATTTGATTCCCCCACTCCAGGAATTCATTTTAGAGATGGGTCTTTTAAAAGATTTGATGAGCTTCCATTACCAAGTGAATATCTCGGAGATTTAGAGTGGATGGCGGAGTACGAGCGTCAGTTACTGGCGAGTTTGGAAGAGGAGTCATAACTGGATTGTTTCTAATAACGTTGAGGTTTGTTAGATTAATCGGATCGTTATGACTGTCCTTTCTTTTTTGCTAAGGATTTACTTTTTAAGTAGGGGAGGTAATCGCTGGAATTTACTCTTGAAGATGTGACAAAAGTGATGGATGAGTTAGGAATCACGTATGTTTTAAATTCTCCCACGCCGGGTGTTCGATTTGGGGACGGACCGGTTATTCCTTATGATGAGCTTCCATTGCCGAGTGAATATTTAGGAGATTTAGAGTGGATGGCGGAGTACGAGCGTCAGCTACTAGCGAGTTTGGAAGAGGAAGCCTAATAGAAAAAGTCTGGCAGTTTATTAGTCTACCAGACTTTTTCTGTTTAATGATGATGTCCGTGGTCGTGGATGTCGAGTTTTTCGGTGTGATGTTGGTGTTCGAAGCTGGAGTAGTCGAATTCGACGGCGCTTTCTTCGATGTTTTGGGCTTGTAGGAGGTGGTGAACTTGGTCTTTGAGGAGGCGTTCATCTGTCCCTTGGGCGATGTGGAGGTGCAGCATTGCAACGTGGCGTAGGCCATCCATGGTCCAGACGTTGAGCTGGTTGACTTGGTAGACGCCTTCCATTTTTTCGAGTTGCTCGCGTAAGGTTTCCAGATTGAGGTCTTCTGGTGCTTTTTCAAGAAAAATTTGAAGATTGGTTAGGAATTTAGGAAGGGATTGGCTGAGGATGAAAAGGGAGATGGCAACGGAGAGCAGGGGATCGAGGAAATACCAGTCGGTAAACTGGAGGACGATGCTGACGAGGAGGACGGCGACCCAACCGAGGATATCTTCTAGGAAATGGAGGGTGAGAATTTGCTGGTTGGCGGTTTCACCTTTGTGAACCATACGGGCAGCGAATCCATTGATGAGGATGGCTAAAATGGCTAGGACGAGGGTACCTTGGCTGTTCACAACTGGTGGGTTGAAAATTTTCGGTGTATTTTCAATGAGCAGGAGGGTGGAACCGGTAATGAGGATAGTAGCGGTGACCAGGGCTGCTAAGATGCTATAGCGTTTGTAGCCCAGGGTGTAACGCAGGTCGGTCTGTTTGTCAGAGATTTTTTCCAAATAGGCTGAAAGTCCAATCGCCATAGCATCTCCGAAATCATGAACTGCGTCGGCGAGGACGGCAGAAGACTGGAAAAGCACGCCGAAAATGGCTTCAAGAATGGCGAAGGAGAGGTTTAGGATAAAGGCGATAAAGGTGGTTTTAGAGCTGTTTTTCATAATTTTTTCCTATCTAGTTGCTTCTAAAAGCTGAATTAGTTGAGTTTTTTCGTCTGCAGTTAATCCTCGGTAGCTTCCGTAGGGAAGGCTTGTATCCAATTGGAAAGGACCGAATTGAATTCGTTTGAGGCTTATGACTTTGACACCAACGGCTAGGAACATTTTTTTGACTTGGTGAAACTTGCCTTCGGCCAGGCTGATGAGGGCTTGGCTCTGGTTGGGTTTAGAATCTTGGATGGTCAGTTTTGCTGGTAGACATTGGTAGCCATCGTCAAAAATAATCCCTGTTGCAAAGAGGTCTGGCAGGTCGGCATGTAGGGGACCGTTGACCTGGACTTGGTAGGTCTTGGTGATATGGGCATCAGGGTGGAGTAATTGGTAGCCAAGTGGACCGTTATCGGTCAGCAAGAGTAGTCCGGAGGTGTCCCTATCCAGACGACCGACAGCGTAGAGGTCGGGATTCCAATCGGACCTTGCTAGGGAATCAAAAACAGTAGCATGGTGTCTATCCTGATTGGCGGTAACGACACCCCTTGGTTTGTGAAGTAACCAATAGTGGTGGTTTGTTGATGGGGCTGGCTTCCCCTCAATCGTGACTTCTTGAAGATCCGTGTCGACATTTTGAGCTAGGGATTTTGAGGGCTTGCCGTCGACTAGAATTTGCCCTTTAGCTAAGGCTCGCTTCATGTCTTTTCGGCTATAAGTGTTGGCCAACAGTTGATCGATTCTCATGCCTCCATTGTAACAAATTTTCTGTAAAGGGTAGCGTTTTTTCAAGTTTTTGTGCTTGAAGAGGACATTGGATTTTGCTATACTAGTAAAGTTTTTTGAAAGGAGAATCTTATGTCGATTATTTCACAAGTTTTATTAGTGCTATCTGCAGCTTTGTTTTTCTTTATTTTCTATTTGGAAACAATTGCGACAGCTTCTGATCGTACTAGTAAAGTCTTCAGTATTAGCAAGGAAGAATTAGAAGCAAAATCCATGAATGTTTTGATGAAAAATCAAGGGGTCTATAACGGTTTCATTGGATTAGCTCTTTTGTATGCGGCTTTCTTTAGTCCCAATGGACGTGAAGTGGCAATTGTTTTTCTTGTAAATATTTTGGTTGTTGCAGCTTATGGGGGAGCAACTAGTAGCCCATCTATTTTGATGAAACAAGGTACACTTCCATTTTTGGCACTTTTGAGTCTCTTGTTTTTCTAATTTAAAATGTAGGGAAAGCCTATTGAGGTAGGAGAGATTTTCTTGTTCCATTTTGAGCAGATAAAAATAGCTTAGAATCATTGTCTTATAAAAGCTGATTCTAAGCTATTTTTCTATATTCAGAGTTTTATTTAGAATTAGTTTGTCTCGTAACCAATCAGGATTCCACCCTCTTCAGCGTAGAAGCTACAGATTCCTGACGTTGGGAGAATGTGGATATCGGCTTGAGGATATTCAGACCAAATGAGTTTGCTTAGATCTTGGCAAAACTCAGGATTACTGCGGTGTGACATGTGGATGCGACCGCCTTGATAGCCCGCCTTTTGCATTTCTGCCCAGGTGGTAGAGACGGCTTTTTTATTTCCACGCGCTTTTTGAAGGAGTTCGAGTTCCCCTTTGCTGCTGGCTTGGCCGACCATGCGGATGTTGAGGAGGCCAACGACTTTCCCAACGATTTTGTTGAGGCGGCCGTTTTTGACCAGATTATCTACTTTTTCTAGGACAAAAATCAATTTGCTTTGTTTTTGATAATCATCAATGGCAGCGACGATTTCAGGATAAGTCAAACCTTGTTTGATGTAGTCATTGAGTTGGTAGACCAAGAGGTCCATCTCCCCACCAGCTGAGAGGCTGTCAATTACGTGAACCTTGGCATCTGGATGACTTTCTAGATAGATCTCTCGTGCTAATCGAGCAGCATTGTTACTGCCAGAAAGGGCACCAGTAATGGTCACTACAAAGATGGCGTCAGCATCCCCAAAGGCTTGGAGGTACTGGTCTGGGCTTGGACAGGCTGATTTCGAAGCCTGTTCGCTGGCATACATGACCTCCATCATAAAATCAATATCTAAGCTCTGTTTATCTGCGAAGGTCTTATCGCCAACTTGCACATACATAGGAATCGATTCAAAACTTGTGTTGGGCGCAAGGTGTTCCAACTGACGATAGTTACACGCCGAGTCCGCAATAATTTTCCACTTCATATCGTAACTCCTTAAAATTGTACACTTGCTGTACTTTTGTCTTTTTGAGTATATCATATTTTAAGCTAAAATCAAAAGAAAAAGGGAATATGCTATAATTGGCTTGTACTCAGGAGGAAAAGGTATGACACATCAACGACTGGCCTGGGATGAATATTTTGCAGCTCAGGCACTTTTAATATCCAACCGCTCAACCTGTAACCGCGCTAAAGTTGGGGCGGTCTTGGTCCACGATCATAAGGTAGTTTCCACTGGCTATAACGGTTCCGTTTCCGGAACCGAACACTGTACGGACCAGGGCTGTCTGGTTGTAGAGGGGCACTGTGTCCGGACCTTGCATGCAGAGGTAAATGCGATTTTACAAGGTGCAGAGCGTGGAATCCCAAGAGATTTTACAGCTTACGTCACCCATTTTCCCTGTCTCAATTGTTCCAAACAGTTAATGCAGGTTGGGTGTTCTCGGGTGGTTTATATCCATGATTACCGAATGGATGACTATGCTCAAAAATTATACCAACAAAAAGGAGTCACCCTCTTACAAATCCCCTTGAATCAAGTACAGAAAGCTGTGCAGGAAAGTGGATTCTTCCAATAGCCGCCAAATTTTTTACTTTCTGGCTATCATATGGTAGACTGGAAAAGTTAAATAGTCCCGAAAAGGTAGTCTTTGACTAGTTCTTTGTAACTTTTTAACGAATTTTAATTAAAAGGGGGACATTATATGTCTGAACGTAAATTGTTTACTTCAGAATCTGTATCAGAGGGCCATCCGGATAAGATTGCCGATCAAATCTCTGATGCCATTCTGGACGCGATTCTTGAACAGGATCCGGATGCCCATGTAGCAGCGGAAACAGCGGTCTACACTGGTTCTGTCCATGTCTTTGGCGAAATTTCGACCAAGGCCTATGTGGATATTAACCGGATAGTTCGGGATACCATTGCTGAAATTGGGTATACCAATACGGAATATGGTTTTTCTGCTGAAACGGTGGGGGTTCACCCATCCTTGGTAGAGCAATCACCTGATATTGCCCAAGGTGTTGACGCTTCCTTAGAGACTCGTCAAGGGCAAGGACAGGATCCTTTGGATCAGATCGGTGCTGGGGACCAAGGACTGATGTTTGGTTTTGCGGTGAATGAGACACCAGAGTTAATGCCATTGGCTATTTCACTTTCCCATAAGTTAGTGAAGCGTTTGGCCGATTTACGGAAGTCTGGTCAAGTTTCTTATCTGAGACCCGATGCTAAAAGTCAGGTAACAGTAGAATACGATAAGGCTGGAAAACCGGTTCGAGTGGACTCTGTCGTGATTTCAACTCAGCATGATCCAGAAGTTGCTTATGAAGATTTGGCTCAGATGGTCAAGGAGGAAGTCATTGCTCCGGTGATTCCAGTGGAACTCTTGGATGAGGAGACCCGTTACTTCATTAATCCAACCGGACGTTTCGTGATCGGAGGCCCACAAGGGGATTCCGGTTTGACCGGACGCAAAATTATTGTCGATACCTATGGAGGGGCGGCTCGTCATGGTGGTGGAGCTTTCTCTGGTAAAGATGCAACCAAGGTGGACCGTTCTGCCTCCTATGCTGCTCGCTACATTGCCAAAAACATTGTAGCCGCTGGATTGGCGGATAAGGCTGAAGTGCAGTTGGCCTATGCCATCGGGGTAGCCCAGCCAGTGTCTATTCGAATTGACACTTTTGGAACGGGCAAAAAAGACGAGGCTACTCTTGAAGCAGCAGTTCGAGCACACTTTGACTTGCGTCCAGCAGGAATTATCAAGATGTTGGATTTGAAGAAACCAATTTATAAGCAAACAGCCGCTTATGGTCACATGGGAAGAGAAGATCTCGATTTACCATGGGAACGTCTGGATAAGGTCCAAGCCCTTCAAGGCTTTTTCAATTAACAAAAAGAAACTACTGGTTTAATCGTTGCCGGTAGTTTTTTCTTGTGTTGAAAACGGAGGTCAATTTCCAAGCCTAGCAAGCTAGGTGGAATTGTGGTATAATCAAGCCAAACCGTCTGGTTTTTTTAGTAGTTTCAAGAAAGAGTCTAAAACATGAAAAAAATTGTGATTAATGGCGGGCGACCTCTTAAGGGAGAGGTGGCTGTTTCAGGTGCCAAAAATAGTGTGGTGGCCTTGATTCCAGCAATTATTTTGTCGGATGATGTGGTGACTTTAGACGGCGTGCCAGATATTTCTGACGTCGCGAGTTTGATTGATATTATGGAAGTGATGGGGGCTAAGGTCAAACGTGAAGGAGATACCTTGGAGATAGATCCTTCTGGTGTGCAATCCATGGCCATGCCTTATGGAAAAATCAATTCGCTTCGGGCGTCCTACTATTTTTATGGTTCTTTGTTAGGTCGCTTCGGAGAGGCGACTGTCGGTTTGCCTGGAGGCTGTGACCTTGGTCCTCGGCCTATTGATCTCCATCTGAAGGCATTTGAAGCCATGGGGGCCCGGATGACTTATGAAGGAAACTCCATGCATTTGACAACGGATGGTCAGGGAATTCATGGAGCTACGATTTACATGGATACGGTCTCGGTGGGGGCTACTATTAATACGATGCTAGCAGCTGTCAAAGCAAATGGGAAGACCGTTATTGAAAATGCGGCGCGTGAGCCTGAGATTATCGATGTGGCGACCCTTCTCAACAATATGGGAGCCCATGTTCGGGGGGCAGGGACAGATGTCATCACCATTGAAGGAGTGGAACGCCTCCATGGCACTCGTCACCAGGTGATTCCAGATCGGATTGAAGCGGGGAGCTATATCGCCATGGCGGCTGCCGTTGGGGAAGGGGTAAAAATTACCAATGTTCTCTATGAGCATTTGGAAGGTTTTATTGCCAAGTTGGAAGAAATGGGGGTTCGTATGACTATTTCTGAAGATAGTGTCTTCGTCGAGAAACAAGACAGCCTCAAAGCGATTCATATTAAAACAGCCCCTTATCCTGGTTTTGCGACGGACTTGCAACAACCCATCACTCCTTTGCTGTTGAAAGCTGAGGGCCGTGGTTTAATCATGGATACCATCTATGAAAAGCGGGTCAACCATGTGCCAGAATTGGCCCGAATGGGAGCGACGATTACAACTGTTGGGAATCAGATTAGTTACGAAGGTCCCAATCAATTGCATGGCGCTCCGGTAAAAGCTACGGATTTACGTGCAGGTGCCGCGCTTGTGATAGCTGGTTTGATGGCTCAAGGGCAGACTGAAATTACCAATGTCGAATTTATCTTACGTGGCTATTCGAACATTATTGAAAAATTGCGGAACTTAGGGGCTTCTATCGAATTAGTGGAAGAATAAATCCTAAGTAAGAGACCAATAGGCCTGAACTTCCATCGTTACAGGTGTAATCAATGAATGTGATGAGGGCAGGGCGCATGTCCTAGCTCTTTTCTTTTGGACCAAGGAGGCGCCAATATGACTATTTGGACTCATTTAGCTCAACACTCTTTTGAAGAGACGCCCCGCCTGTTTTTGCGCCCCCCTCTCATAACGGACTTGGCCGCTTTTCATGAGTTGGCTAGCGATCCACAAAATGTAACCTACATTTTTCCAGCTCAGGCAAGTAGGGAAGAGAGTCTCCATTTATGGACCCATGCTTTTCTTAAACATCCACTTGGGACTTGGGTTTTGGAGGATCCTCATGAGCATCGGCTAATAGGGGTTATTCGTTTGGAAAAAATCCAAGAATCGCTAAGGCAGGCAGAAGTTGGCTATTTTTTACATAAAAAGTATTGGGGTCAGAGCCTGATGGCGGAAGCTTTAAGTCACCTTTGTCAGATCTTGCTGGAATCAGGTGGCTTGGAATCCCTGAGTCTTCAGGTACACTTGGAAAATACGGCCAGCCAGCGGGTGGCCCAGAAAGCCGGCTTTGAACTTTTGCGCCAATTCAAAGGTAGTGATCGCTATAGTCGGAAAATGCGGGACTACTTAGAATTCCAACGAAAGCGAGGACGCTATGAGTAAGCATCAGGATGTCTTAGATTATTTAGAATCTATGGCGATTGGCCGCAAGGTCAGTGTTCGTAGTGTGGCAAATTTCCTTGGAATTAGTGAGGGAACCGCCTACAGGGCCATCAAGGAGGCCCAGGCACGGGGCTGGGTAGAAACACGGCCTCGAAGTGGGACTGTCAGAGTGGCACCACGAGAGGAAAGCCAGACACCCCTAACCTATGCGGAAATTGTGGAGGTCACCCAAGCAAGAGTTTTGGCAGGGGAGGCAGGTTTACAGAAGGAATTCTCAGCCTTTAGTATTGGAGCCATGTCCAGGGAGAATGTGGTCACACATTTGAAGGATGGTGGCTTAGTAATCGTCGGTGATCGGACCTCAGTTCAGCGTTTGGCCTTGCACCATGATTGTGCGGTTTTAGTAACCGGAGGGTTTCCTGTGACTGAAGAGATTCTTGCCTTGGCGAATTCCCTATCCATTCCCATTCTATCAAGTGGGGAAGATACCTATCAGGTGGCTAGTCAGATTTCCCAAGCGGTTTCCCAGCGGCAAATCAAGGCCCACATTATGACCGTCGCGGATGGTTACCGGTCGAGTGATATTTATGGAGTATTGACCGATCAGGATTTAGTCAGAGATTTCTTGGCCATGGTTCAGAAGAAGCACTTTTCGTCCTTTCCTATCGTCAACGGGACTGGACAATACCTTGGTGTGGTCCGGCTCCAGGATATAGGTGGTCAGGCTGGTAGTGTGGTTTTGGAATCGGTGTTGACGAATAGCCTTTTACCGGTGACAGCCTATACGAGTTTGGCTGTGGCCCAACGGAAGATGATGGACCAGGGAGCAGAGCTTTTGCCGGTTGTAGATGACGAAAATCAACTTTTAGGAGTTCTGACCCGAGAGGATGTAATTGCCCTTTTGTCACAGGAAGGGACCCAGTTAAAGGCTACATTTTCCGAGCAGGTTCGCCCGCACCTGGAGAAGCTAGGTTCGGACTACCGCTTGCGCGTAGACCCATCGCTTTTGGATGAGCAGGGGAGTCTGGCTGCGGGAGTTTTGACTGAGGTTGCCCTGCAGGTCTCTAAGAAAGAATTGGCGCTAGCCGGATCTGGATTCTTTCTGACCTCAGCTTCGGTCCATGTTTTTCAGACTATAGAAGTGGAAGAGGAGTTACTAGTGGTGGTCCGCCTCTTGCATCAAAGTCGGTCTAGTCGCGTTTTACGATTATTATTTAAGGAAAATGAGCAGGCAGTTGCTCAAGTTACAATAGAAATTACAGTTCAATGAGGAGAGAAGATGATTACCTTAAAATCACAGCGAGAAATTGAGTTAATGAAGGCGAGTGGGGAGTTCTTGGCGAGCGTACATCGTGGATTGAGAGATATGATTAAGCCAGGAATTGATATGTGGGAAATTGAGGAGTATGTCCGTCGCCGTTGCAAGGAAGACAATGCGCTGCCTTTGCAAATTGGGGTTGAGGGGCATTTAATGGACTATCCTTATGCAACTTGTTGTTCATTGAACGATGAAGTGGCCCATGCTTTCCCTCGTCATCAAAAATTAAAGAATGGCGACTTGATCAAGGTGGATATGGTTGTTGGTTTAGTCGATAAGGCTGAGTTGGATGTTTCCAAGTTGGATTTTGATGATGTACCAACAATGCGTCGTTTGTCTGAAGATTTCCGTGGAGGGGTAGCAGATTCCTGTTGGGCATATGCCGTTGGGGAGGTTACACCAGCAGTTCAAGAGCTGATGGACGTCACCAAGGAGTGCTTGTACCGTGGAATCGCGGCTGCTCAAGTTGGCAATCGCTTAGGTGACATCGGAGCTGCGATTCAAGAATACGCTGAGAGCAAAGGTTACGGTGTGGTTCGAGATTTGGTAGGGCATGGAGTCGGTCCAACCATGCACGAAGAGCCAAACGTCCCCCATTATGGTCGAGCTGGTCGTGGTCTCCGCCTTAAAGAGGGGATGGTTCTAACCATTGAGCCCATGATTAACCAAGGTACTTGGGAAATCGATACTGATATGAAAACGGGTTGGGCCCACAAAACCCTTGATGGTAGCTGGTCTTGCCAATATGAACACCAGTTCGTGATTACCAAGGATGGGCCTGTTATTTTGACGAGTCAAGGGGAAGAAGGAACTTACTAAGAGCACCGATTATGGCTAGACTAGATTAAAGGACGAGGGAAGTTTGTGACTTAATCAGTTAGGGGCGCTATCGGTAGAGGTAAAAAAATGAAACAACAACTGCATGCACTCCTAGACTGGGGGAAGAGCTTACTTCAAGGACCATGGTTGCAAGCGGGAATCCGCTTTTATGGTCAGGCGGAGAGTCAAGTAATGGCTATCGCCATTGCCTACTATTTGATGCTCTCCCTGATTCCATTTTTTCTGATAGTGGCCAACCTTTTACCCTACCTGCCGATTGATAGTGGAGATATTTTATCTTATCTTGAAGCCTGGGTTCCAGAGAGTCTCTATCCCTCTTTAGCCCAAGTGATAGAGGGAGTCCTCTCGAAACCATCGACTGGTTTTTGGAGTATAGCTTTGATCTCGGCTTTCTGGACTCTGTCTTCAGCTATGTGGATGGTCGAGCAAAGTTTCAATAAGGTTTACGGGGTGGAGAAGCGAACCAGTTATCTAGTGTCGCGGATACTGAGTTTAGTCATGGGAGTCCTCTTACAATTAGTAATCTTTTTCTTAAGCTTTCTTTCTCTCTTTAGCAGTTACCTGTTGGAGACGTTGAAGAGTTTCTTGAATTTAGATTATTTGCCCTTAGAGGACCTCATTCGAGGCCTCAGTAACTGGAGCTTTGTTCCTCTGCTAATATTGCTTTTCTTTCTCTATTTCAGTTTGCCCAATGTTCGGATTACACGTATCCGTTATACCCTTCCGGGAATTCTTTTAGTCTCTGGCTTTTTCTACGTCTTTAATGGCTTGATTAACCAATATTTGATTCGGTATATGGGCCGCTTTACAGATTATCGTTTGGTCGGCTCTGTTGTCCTCTTCGCTGTTATTTTTTGGTTCGTTTTAGTAGGGCGCATTTTAATTATTGGCGCCGTATTAAACGCCTCCTATCAATTTGTGCAGGAAGGCGATTTTGAGAGTAAATCATATCTAAAATAAAAAAAAAGAGGCTGGGACGAAACATCCTAGCCTTTCTTGTTGGTAAAAACAAATAGTTTGCTTAGCACGTAATTGAGAACAATAATGAAGACCTGAGAGAAGAGCGCCACAATGGCATTGACAGCTTGGAGGTCCTGGTTCACAAATTGCCCAATAATCCCCGGAAAGAGGGTCACGAAGAAGTAGCTCAAAGCAATGTCCAAAACCAAGGTGCCTAAGCGGGCCATGAAAAATTTGACTAAGCGCTGCCAGCGACCATCCTTGGCTTGCTGAAAAACAAAGAGATCGTTGGTGATAAAAGCAAAGAGAATCGTCAAAATATTGGCTACCGCTGTAGACAAGACCGCAGCTTGGGTTAAATAAAAGAAACTTGTCCGTAATATCAGGTAGACGACTGTCGCCAGAACTCCAAAAAAGAGATAGGACAAAACCTCGTTGTTAAAAAATTTTTTTAGTAATGCTTTCATAAATGTTAGTCTACCACAAAGACAGAAATTGTGCTATACTTGGGGAGTTGTGGAACAACCCTTGACGCTTCCTTCTTTCGTCAAGCATATTATAAGCGGTGGAGCCGCTAAAGGAGTTTTTATGAAATCTTTAACAACCCGAGATTGGGCTCAGATGTCCCTAGTTGCAGCACTCTATGTTCTCTTAACGGTCTTGCCCCCCTTTAATGCGTTGAGCTATGGGGCCTACCAGTTGCGTTTATCAGAGATGCTGAATTTCTTTGCTTTTTTGCATCCCAAGTATATTTTTTCTTTGACTGTTGGGTGTATGTTGGCCAATTTCTATAGTTTTGGAATGATTGATGTTTTCGTTGGTGGAGGTTCGACCTTGGTCTTTGTCTCATTAGGGGTCTATTTATTTAGATCCTGGGTTGGGAAGGGGAAAATTTTTGGCCTCTTTGATCGGGGTTATTTTGCATTTGCCCTATTCTTTGCCACTTCCATGATAACAATTGCGTTGGAATTACACCTTTTGCAAGGCTTACCTCTTTTCTTGACTTGGTTTACGACTGCAGTTGGAGAATTCGTTTCACTCTTGCTTGGAGCTGTCCTTTTCCAAAACTTGGAAAAACGTCTGCGGACCTTTTTTTAATCCACTAGTTGGTAGGTCGGCGCTTTCCTTTAAAAACCTGGTACTGGATTAGCTTGCTTAGCTTTACGGACTGAAGAATAAAAAGACTGATAAACGGATAGTTGTCAGTCTTTTTTGCACGAAAAAAGGCAAGGATTTGTGATAAAATTGAACTATGAAAGATAGAATGACTGAATTGGTCCAAGAGCTTAATCACTATGCTCAGGCCTATTATGAAAAGGATCAACCGCTGGTAACGGATTCCGAATACGACCGGCTTTATCGAGAGTTACAAGAACTGGAGGCCCAGCACCCGGACTTGGTTTTGGCAGATAGTCCAAGCCATCGTGTAGGAGGGAAAGTTTTAGAGGGATTTAATAAGTACCAGCATGCTTATCCGCTTTTTAGTTTGCAGGACGCCTTTAGTTATGAAGAGTTGGTAGAATTTGATCAACGGGTCCGTAAAGAGTTTCCGAAAGCCGCCTATGTTTGTGAAATGAAGATTGACGGCCTCTCTATTTCTCTGACTTATGAGAATGGCATCTTGGTCGCGGGAGCTACTCGAGGGGATGGTCAAGTTGGTGAGGATATTACTGAAAATCTTCGCCGCGTTCAGGATTTGCCGCTCCGTTTGAAGGAAGCTGTAGATATCACAGTACGTGGTGAGTGTTACATGCCCAAGGCAGCTTTCCAGGCCCTTAATGAGGAACGGGAGCAAGAGGGGGCTTCCAGCTTCGCCAATCCACGAAATGCCGCGGCTGGAACGTTGCGACAATTGGATACGGGAGTCGTTGCCAAACGTCAATTGGCTACCTTTTTGTATCAGGTGGCTGGTCCTTGGACTGCTAGGACTCAGGAAGCTGTCTTGGTGGATTTAGAAGCCTTGGGCTTTGAGGTGAACCCCCTTCGTAGAACCCTGACAAGTATTGAAGCAGTCTGGGAGTTTATCCAAGAAATCCAGGATAAGCGGGAATCATTACCGTATGAGATTGATGGAATGGTCATTAAGGTGGATGATTTGTCCATGCAAGAAGAGCTAGGGTTCACTGTCAAGTATCCTAAGTGGGCCATCGCCTATAAGTTCCCTGCAGAAGAAAAGGAGGCCTGTCTGCTTTCAGTGGACTGGACAGTGGGTCGGACGGGTGTGGTAACCCCTACGGCCAACCTTAGTCCGGTCCAGCTGGCTGGGACAACTGTTAGCCGCGCAACACTTCATAATCGAGATTATATCCTGGAAAAAAACATTCATGAAGGGGATACCGTGGTCGTCTACAAGGCCGGTGACATCATACCCGCAGTATCTCACGTGGTCCAAGCAGCCCGTCCAGAAGGAAGCCAACCTTTGGCGATTCCGAGTCACTGTCCAAGCTGTGGATCTGAATTGGAGCAGCTTAAGGATGAAGTTGCTTTGCGTTGTGTCAACGCCCAGTGTCCGGCACAGTTCCGTGAGCGCCTGGTTCATTTTGCCAGCCGTGCGGCCATGAATATCCAAGGGCTTGGTCCCTCCATGATTGATAAGCTCTATGAGGCGAAATTCATTAAGCACGTATCTGACCTTTATCGGTTGGACCTAGATATGCTTCTGACCTTGGATGGGGTCCAAGAAAAGTCAAGCCAGAAATTACTCGATGCCCTAAGTTTATCGAAACAGAATTCAGCTGACCGCCTACTTTTTGGACTGGGCATTCGATTTGTTGGGGCTAAAGCTAGTCGCCTTTTATTGGAAAAATTTGAAAATCTAAAGGTATTAAGCCGAGCGAGTGAAGAAGAAATGGTGCAAATTGATGGTATTGGTCCATCGGTAGCGCAAAGTCTGGGGCACTATTTTGAGCATCCAGAGGCTCAGCAGTTACTCGATGAGTTGGCGGATGTGGGCATGAATCTGGACTACCTGGGACAAAAAACGGTTACGGATGGGCTTTTGTCCGGTCAAACTGTGGTTTTAACAGGAAAGCTCAGTCGAATGAAACGGGCAGAAGCTAAAGCTAAGTTAGAGTCTTTGGGGGCGAAGGTAACTGGGTCTGTCTCCAAGAAGACCAGTTTGGTTGTGGCTGGAGAGGATGCTGGAAGCAAGTTAACCAAGGCTCAGGAATTGGGAATTCCAGTTCAGGATGAAGCCTGGTTGGAGGAATTGTAATGGTAGAAGAAAGACAAAGAGCTCGGTTGATTTACAATCCGACCTCTGGGCAGGAAATCATGAAACGCTATATTGCAGATGTACTGGATGTCCTTGAAGACATCGGGTATGAAACCTCCGCCTACCAAACCACCCCCCTGCCATTTTCAGCTCAAAAGGAAGCTGAAAGAGCAGCGCGTGCAGGTTTTGATTTAGTGATTGCGGCGGGGGGAGATGGGACTATCAATGAGGTTGTAAATGGAATTGCCCATCTGGCTAAGCGCCCCCGAATGGCCTTTATTCCTGTCGGGACTACCAATGACTATGCCAGGGCCTTGAAGATTCCTATGGGGGATCCAGTAGCAGCAGCCAAGGTTATTGCACAGAAGCAATTGGTTGAAATGGATATTGGCCGAGCTTATGGCGATAAACATTTTATCAATATTGCTGCTGCAGGTACCTTGTCGGAGCTGACCTATAGTGTTCCGAGTAATATCAAGACTCGGCTGGGCTATTTGGCCTATGTCGCTAAGGGAGCGGAAATGTTACCGCGGTCAAAGTCTCGGAAGGTACGATTGGAACATGACCAAGGTGTTTTTGAAGGCAAGGTTTCCTTGATTTTTGTAGCCTTAACCAATTCAATTGCTGGCTTTGAAAAGCTGGCTCCTGACGCAAAGTTGGATGATGGGAATTTTACCGTCATCGTTGTCAAAACGGATCGGATTTTTGATATGATGTCACTCATAATCCAAGCGATCAATGGTGGGCAGCATGTTTCAGATCCCAATGTGATCTATATAAAAAGTAAAGAAATTAAGTTGGAAGTTCTTGAAGGGGATCAGCAGTTCATGCTCAACTTAGATGGAGAGTATGGAGGTGATACTCCAGTCCATTTGGAAGTACTTCCCAACCACTTAGAATTTTATGCCAATGTTGATGAAATTTCTGATGAAGCATTAACGGGCGATAGAGGATAAAAATGATAGAATACCGTGTTTTGATTCACTACCACAGCCAGGAGGGGCACTATGCTGGCGCTAATTTGTGGCAGTGGAAGGATGGGGATTTGGGGAAGGAAGTCTCCTTCACGACCTATGATTATTTTGGGATGACGACTGAACTTACATACCATAGTCAAGGCCCTTTATCCAATGCTAAGTTTTTGATCAAGGCTCAAGACTGGTCCTGGCAGTCCAGGGATTTTGAAGTACAACTCTTACCTGTTAATCTTCGTACCGAGGTTTGGGTCATTGAGGGGGATGATACCCTTTATTATTCCAAGCAAGCAGCTATGGCTAGTCCGCGTTTTCGTTACCGCAATCCCCACGCCTTTGATATGGCTAATCATGCTCAGGGCTTTGATCAATACTGGGCTTATCAGGGCTGGCTGGGGTCTCGTTATGAGTCGGAAGCTTCCTTTTTTAAAGTTTGGGCACCGACTGCTAAACAGGTTGACCTAGTGGTTTACACCTCTGCTGCTAATGATGCACCGGTTTGGAAGATTTATCCTATGGAGCGTGGGAGTGTAGCTTCTACAGATCACGCCAAAAATGATATTGGGGTTTGGTATGCGCGTGTGACTACAGACATTCGTGGCCTAGCCTATCAATACCATGTTTACCAGGACTTTGATGATCGGTTGACCAGGGATCCCTATGCCCAGGCTGCCACAGAAGACGGTTTACGTTCAGTCCTTCTAGCAGAGGAAGATCGAGCTATTCCTAATTTTATCTTAGGGGATCAACGGGAAGCGACTTGGCGGATCGACCAGCCAACCAAGGCGGTCATCTATGAAATGCACGTGCGCGATTTAACAAAGTCACCGACATCAGGTGTGCCAGCCAGCTTACGGGGCACTTACTTGGGGGCTGCCTATCCAGGAGCCCAGACGGAGTCTGGCCAGGCGACTGGGCTTGATTATATTAAGAGGTTGGGTGTAAACTATGTTCAACTACAGCCCATTGCAGATCGCTTTAAGCAGTATGATTCAAATGGGCAAGTGCTCTATAATTGGGGGTATGATCCGCAGAACTATAATGTGCCAGAGTCCAGTCTGTCCAATCATTCCCATTCCCCAGCTCAGGTGATTCGGGATCTTAAAACCATGATTAAAACGTATCATGATGCTGGCATTGGGGTCATTTTGGATGTGGTTTATAACCATGTTTACTCTACTCATAATAGTCCCTTCCAGGATCTGGTGCCAGACTATTATTTTCGAATGGCTCCTGACGGATCTTTCGAAAATGGAACGGGTGTCGGTAGTGAGACTGCCAGCGAACACGCCATGTTTCGAAAATATATGTTAGACTCGTTACGGTATTGGGTGGAGGAGTATCAGGTCGACGGCTTCCGCTTTGATTTGATGGGAATTCACGATGTGGAAACCATGAATCAGATTCGCCAAGCAATGGACGAGATCGACCCTCGCATTCTACTCTATGGTGAAGGTTGGGATATGGGGACCGTCCTTAGACCAGAAGAGAAAGCTAAGAAAGACAACGCCTTTTTGATGCCAAGAATCGGTTTCTTTAATGATGATCAGCGCGACGCCTTGAAGGGATCAGAGGTTTTTGGCCATTTAAAAGCTGGATTTGTGAGTGGCCAAGGCAGTGATCATCAAGTTGTTCAAGCCTTCAAGGCCAGTCGCAACTTGGGAAGCTATCTAACTCCTTCTCAGGTCTTAAATTATGTACAAGCTCATGACAACTACAATCTTCACGATCTTTTGCAGGAACTTCATCCAGGTGAAGATGTGGCTATTCGGTGGCGACGCCAGGAGTTAGCTACCGTTCTAAATCTCCTGATGCCTGGTATGACCTTCATGGAAGCCGGTCAGGAATTTGGTCGGACCAAACTTCGGGCTACTGGGCCAGACGGGCAGGTAACCCAAGATGATAAAGAACGAGCCATGAATTCCTACAACGCCCCAGATGCAGTCAATCAAATTGATTGGAACCGCCTAGACCATGTTGGTCCTGCCTTGGATCGCATCCAAACTCTAATTGCACTCAAAGAAACCGAAAGCAATTTCAGTCCTTCCACCTATGAAGAAGTAGAGGAAAGATTGGTCTTTGGACCAATCCAAGAAGGTGTGGGACGATTAGAAGTGACTTTCCTTGGAAGTCAAAAAGACTACCGCCTTTATCTAACGGTGAAAGAACCGATGCCTCTTGAAAAACTAGAGGAGTGGAATTTGGTTATCAGCAACCAAATTAGCCTTGAAACGGGCAACTTAGAGTCACTACACTATGCTCTTTTTGAAAAAATCGTATAAAAATAGCCCCCGAATTTGAATGAATCGGGGGTTTTTGTTACTCGAAACAGTTCGAAATCTGAAAAGGCAATCCGATGAAGACGGAACTTAGGGTTCGGCGAAGAGGATTATACTCTTTTAGTTTATCTTTTATTACTGTGTTAGCTCGTCTTGCCGTAGTTCAGTGCTGTCTGCGACTCGCTGCCTTGTACTAAAAGCAAACTAAAACTCCAAGCAGGCTTCGCCTGCTAACTCATGACAGAAAATTAGTTCAGGTATATAATAAAGAAGAGCAATACAAATCCGTAAGTTTATTAGGGCTTTGCCGAGCCTGTAACTAAAACTGGATGAATAAGAGTCATGAGATAACTCGAATACGCCTTGAGCGTGAAAATAAAATTACAAAACAGCCTCTTA
>NZ_JADPMS010000032.1:0-23590 GCF_015686645.1 Streptococcus sp. NLN76
TATGAAATCATAACATCCATAAAAACGCCCTCCTAAGCTAATTATAGGCTTAAGAGGGCGTTTTTACGAATATTTATCGGTTACTGAAAATTTTCAATAGGGAGTTTTCTTCATGCGTTTGTCGTGGGTGAACTTCAGTTTTACCATCATCGGCTTTCCTCGTCATTTTTTTGAAATTCCGCGAGTGTTCTGATTTTGAAATTCGTTAAGTATTATTTTCCGTCATGAGTTAGCAGGTGAAGCTTGCTTTGAGTTTTTTATAAAATAGACTTCCTGCAAAACAGTGATGGAACTTGAGATTCATCGGAGTTATCACTTGAAAAAAGACTGAGTCACAGGCTATTTCAGTGTGGTTATGCGATATTTCCTACTGAGAAATTGGGTCAAATACATTAGTTCCGCAGGAAGTCTACTAAAAAAGAATCAAGCTAAACGCCTGATTCTGAAGGGGTTAGAATGGTAATTTTCCGGCTAAAGCCCCCATTGTTTTTTGGGTTTCTTGGTCGATCTGTTCAAGAGCCTTGTTTACGGCTTGCACGGTCATGTCTGCCAAGGTTTCCATATCATCAGGGTCTACAATAGCAGGATTGAAGCGAATGGCTTTTACTTTGCGGTCGCCGGAAAGAGTAGCAGTCACTAGGTCTTGGGCAGAGGAACCGGTGAAGTCTTTTGCAGCTAATTCAGCTTGCTTTTTCTCCATATCCTTCTGCATTTTCTGAGCCTGTTTCATAATATTTTGCATATTCATCATAAGGATCATCTCTTTTCTTTTTTATTACAACTCTCTTATTTTATCATGTTTTCGGATGAAAAAGTAAAGAAGAGTAAATTTCCAAGCTAAATGTTTGTGATTGTTTGAACATTTAGATAGGATAGAGGTAACTCAAGAAAGGAAGAAATGATGTCAAAGAAAAAAGTTATTATTGTTGGGGCCTCTCATGGAGGGCATGAGTCGGCTATCCGTATTTTGGATAAGTACAAAGATGTTGATGTTACGATTTATGAGGCAGGAGATTTTGTCTCTTTCATGTCTTGTGGGATGGAGTTGTTCTTAGAAGGAAAAACGCTAGGTCAGGATTTTGTAAGAAACTTTTCGCCTGAAGAGTTAACGGCTCGTGGAGGCCGCGTTGTAAATAACCATCAAGTGACAGCTATTCAACCAGATGCAAAAACCATCACAGTGACGAACCTTGTAGCAGGGGTTGAAGAGACAGTTGCCTATGACAAATTGATCCTAAGTGTTGGGGTAGAGTCTATTGAACTCAATCTTCCGGGCAAAGATTTGGAAAATGTCTATTTAATGCATGGTTATGATTGGGCTAGCAAAATAAATGCGGCTCAGAATGATGATCAAATTAAGAATGTCGTGGTTATTGGTTCTGGTTACATTGGAGTTGAGGCTACACAAGTCTTTACTAAAGCTGGGAAGTCTGTAACCTTGATTGATATGCTAGAGCGTCCTTTGGGGAACTATCTCAATGCAGAGTCAACAGAAATCTTAGAACAAGCTTTTGTTGATGCGGGGGTTAACCTCCATATGGGAGCTAGTGTCCAAGCCTTTTTGGGTGAGACTAAGGTAGAGGCAGTGAAGACCGATAAGGGTGAAATTGCTGCTGATTTAGTGATTGTGGCTGTAGGTGTATATCCGAATACTGCTTGGTTAAAAGGGACCCTTGACCTGGATGAGCGTGGTTACATTAAGACAGACGCTTACTTGCGGACCAATGTAGCTGATGTCTACGCTGTTGGGGATGCTACCTTGCAGCCATCGATTCCTGCAAATCAATCCCTGCCAATTGCATTGGCGACAACGACGCGTCGTTCTGCTTTTTACTTGGCAAATACTTTGTTTGATCAGAAACCAGCGCGTGCCTATAAAGGGGTTGTAGGGTCTTCAGCCTTAGGTATCTTTGGTTATAAATTTGCGACTTCTGGTTTGAATCAGTATACTGCAGGTCGTTTAGGGTTGGCCTTTGAAACCAGTTTTTATGCCGATCGTGTTCGCCCGGCCTATATCCCTGAGAGTGATAATCCAGAAGTATTTGTCAGCCTGACCTTCCATCCACAGACCCACCAGTTACTTGGAGGTTCTGTTTTGTCAACCCAAGATGTAACGGCACAAGGAAATGTCCTTTCCTTGGCTATCTCACAGAAGATGACTTTAGAAGATTTGGCAGAAGCCGATTTCTTCTTCCAACCAGGTTTTGATCGTCAATGGAGTTTGCTAAACCTTGCTGCACAAGATGCTTTGGGGTATAGCCGTTTTTAAAGTTGCACCAGTTAGGGAGTCCCCTAGCTGGTTATTTTTTGTCATTTAAAATTACTTTGTACAAATAATTGACAAATCGTTATTTAAAATGGTAAAATCCAAGAGTATGTTATGATATAAAGGAGATTACTATGGATAGACGAGAGGTCAAGCAGCGCTTTTCCATTCGGAAGTATAAATTAGGAGTTGCTTCTGTCTTATTGGCAACGGTATTTGCAGGAGGTTTATCGACTGCGAGCCCTGTTTCGGCTGATGAAGTCGAAGGGGCTGGGGCAGAAAGCCAAGAAGCTACTGGTCAAGATCATGGGCAGGAATCGATCGCGGAATCCTCAGCCACTTACGGTGGTGAAGCTGTTATAGAGGCAGTGGAGGAAGAGGTGGCTGTGTTAGATGCTGTACCTACAGAGGTAAGCTCTGGCAGGTCTGCTGAGTCGAACACGTCTGATAATGTTGTTGCAACAGCCAATACGCCATTCCGTAGTACTTCTTTGCGGAATAATGAGACGAAAGAGGTTCAAATTTATAGCCAGTCACAGAGTTTGCAAATTTCAACCAATGATGCAAGAGATCAAGGGGCTCAAGCTAATAACCTGAAGGGTTATATGTTACTGGATCAGCATACCAATGAGCGCGAGACAGTCCGGTGGGAGTTAGACTATATTCCGAATCGGGTTAATGGTCGCCCAACGGATGTTCCGGTAGGAGTGAATTTTACTTCATCCGGAAACATCGACATTATCCCATCCTCCGTTAAATTTAATGGTCAAAGTTTAGAATCCATAGGGAATGGATCCTTTTTCTCATCCTCGGTGAAGGCTAAGATTGGTCAAACGAACCGTCTTGAATTTTTGACCTATGTAGATCGTAAAGACATTGATTTCTCAAATGCTACAATCCGAATCGCAACGGATGTGCGTCCAAATGCAAAAGTCGTTGTAAATGCTCGAGATACACCACTAAAAGCCCCTAATAACCGCAATATTATGTGGGCGACACCTAAGTTTGAGACTGCACGATACCATGAGACGGTACAGGAAATTGAGGGCCCAAAAGATTCGACTGAACTGGTTTCAATTCCGTTTACAACGGTCTATCAGGCTGATGATCAGTTCGAAGCAAAAGCCACTGAAGTGATACAAGACGGAAAAGATGGTCAAAAAAATGTAGTGACCACTTATTCAAAGAATGAACAAGGCCAATTCGTTCCCTCTCGAACGGAAACCGTTATCGCGGAACCAGTTTCGAAAATTGTTAAGGTAGGGACAAAATCCAAAGTTGAGACACTTGTTCTTCCATTTGAAACCGTTTATCAAGACGATCCAGATATGAAGGTGACCGATCCTGAAGTCGTTTTGACGGAAGGACGTAATGGTCAAAAAACGGTAATCACAACCTACACCCTCGATAGTACAACGGGAGAGGTTCGAGAAAATCCACCAACAGAGACAGTTGAAGCGGCGATCACTAGGCAGATTAGACGGGGAACAAATCGGGAAGGAACTGAAACTCCCTATGCGACAGAGTACCGGGCAAATCAGGATTTAGTAGCTGGTACTCAAAGAGTTATCCAGGAGGGGCAGAATGGAGAAGAGCGGATTGTTCTAGAACCTGTCACTGGTTCTGGTCAAGCTACCTTAACGAGTAAGTCCGATATTAGCACAGAAATTCAGCGAATTCCGCAGGTCATTATGGTCCTTGTGGAGGATATTGAGGGTCTTTACCTTTATAACGGAGTGGAAAGTCTTGCCCCGCTTTGGAACAACCTACAAAATGGTGATAAACTTCTTTTAATCCGAGCAGGCCGTTTGCCAGAAATCTTCGAAACACCTCTAGCTAGTTTTTCTGTGAAGGGCCAAGATGAAACCATTAGGCCGTTAGAATCTGTTGGGGATATTACAGCAGATCAAATTCCTGATAGATATGGCCTAACGAACGAAGAAATTGAAGGGGCGGAACTCCGTTTTGAAACAGATCCGTTTACACTAGATGATCAAGTTCTCAATAACAATCCATCTCTTAAAGCATTGATGAATCGGGTTGGAAGCCGTATTATTTCAATCCGTTCACTTAGTCGTGATGTTTGGACCGAAAAACGCTATCGACAATCAGAAGCGGCATTTGAGAACGCTGGATTCCCGGTAACCTATGATGATGAGGCAGGCTTGTTAGCTGTTGAGACAAAGACAAAGCCGATTACTAAGGTGATCTATAAACCACTTGATATTCAGATTGGAGATGATTCAGGTGAATTACGAATTACAGATGCGACTTTGACGGTGAATGGCCAGTCCCAGAAACTCCCTGTTCAATCTGGAAAAGTTGCGAGTCGCTACCAGCCGGAAAGTGACTCTCCTATCCAAATCACCTATACTTTTGAAGGGACAGCAACTAGAACTCGGACGATTACAACCATAGTAACAGCAGACAATCAGTTGGTTGACCGTAAAGAACAGGAGGTCTCTGCTGCTGTAAAAACTGACATAAGGCCTGCTGTAACTAAGATTGTTGAAGTTGGGACCAAAGCCAAGATTGAAGTAAGTCCCCTTGCATTTGAAACAATCTACCAAGAAGATCCGAATATGAAGGCAGATGATCCTGAAGTTGTTGTGACGGAAGGACAAGATGGTCGGAAGACTGTAACCACGACTTATAGCTTGAATCCCCAAACCGGCGAAGTGACAGCAAATGAACCTACTGAGGAGCTTGTGGCAGCAGTGAATCGTGTGATTCGTCGAGGAGTTGGTCAGGAGACAAAGATTCCATTTGATACAGTTTATGTAGCGAATGAACAACTGGATGCTGGTCGACAAGTCGTTGAAGTTGAGGGAGTTGAAGGAGTTCGTCAACCAAACGGGGCAATTTCACAAGAACCAGTGACTCAAAGAATCCAAGTGGGAACGAAGCCAAAAGTAGAGGAGAGGACGTTGGATTATAACGTTTCTTACCGTGCTAGTGATGAACGTCCACTTGGTTGGGAATCTGTTTACAATGCAGGTGTGAAAGGGCTTGAAAGAACTACCACAGCCTATATTCTTGATCCAAGTACAGGTGTTGTAACAGCGGGTGAACCAACAACAGAGCTTGTGCGTCGTGTCATTGATCGTGTCTACACTATCGGTACAATGCCTAAGATTGAAGTTTTAGAGATGGCTTTTCAAACGGAATACATCGACGATTCAGCGATGAAGGCAGATGATCCTGAAGTTGTGGTGATAGAAGGTCAAAACGGGCAAAAAACGATTACGACAACCTATACTTTGAACGAGACTACTGGTGAGGTGACACCAAATAGCCCAACTGAAGAGCTGATAGCAGCAGTGAATCGTGTCATCCGTCGAGGTGTTGGTCAGAATAGTAAAATCCCGTTTGAAACGCTTTATCTTGCAAGTATGGAACTTGCTGCTGGTGAGCAACAGGTGCTAACTCCAGGCGTTGAGGGAACTCGTCATCCAAACGGCAGTGTTACTCAAGCTGCAGTCAACCAAGTGATTCAAGTCGGGGTCAAGCCCTTGATTGAAGAAACAGTTTTGATTTTTGAGACAGTCTATCAAGACGATGCTACGATGAAAACGAGCGATCCCGAAGTAGTAGTTGTTGAAGGTCAAGATGGGTTGAAGACGATGACAACGACTTATAGTTTGGATAGTCAAACGGGTCAAGTGACTGCGAATGCGCCAACTGAAGTATTGGTAGCACCAATAAACCGTGTTATTAAACGAGGTGTTGGGCAAGATACAAGTCTTCCATTTGATACGGTCTACATTGCAACAACAGCCTTGGATGCAGGTGTGCAACAAGTCCTAACCCCAGGTGTAGAAGGAATTCGTCATCCCAATGGTAGCATTATCAAAGAAGCGGTTGCTCAAATCGTTCAAGTTGGTGTGAAACCAGTAATGGTGATTGAAAGCCTAGCCTTCCAGACAGTTTATCAAGACGATGCTTCAATGAAGGCAACTGATCCAGAGGTCTTAGTACAAGCTGGTCAAGCTGGACAACGTGTAACGACCACTACTTATGTTATGGACGAAAAGACAGGTCTCGTTAGTCCACAGGCTCCAGTTGTTCAAGAGACAGCGGCGGTTGATCGGATTATCAAACGTGGTGTCGGTCAGGAAACTGAAATTCCATTTACCACTGTTTACTTAGCAACCAACACTCTTGAAGCAGGTCAGAAAGTTGTGGTTATTGCTGGTCAAAATGGTCTACGTCATCCAAATGGCAGCATCACCAAAGAAGCAGTCGCAGAGCTTGTACAAGTTGGTGTGAAACCTCTTGTAATGATGGAAAACCTTCCGTTCCAAACAATCTACCAAGATGATACTAGTATGAAAGCTAGTGATCCAGAAGTCTTGGTCCAGGCTGGTCAAGCTGGACAACGTGTGACAATCACCCATTATGTCATGGATGAGAAGACGGGTCTTGTCAGTCCACAGGCTCCAGTTGTTCAAGAAACAGCGGCAGTTGATCGGATTCTCAAACGTGGAGTTGGTCAAGAAACGGAGATTCCATTTACCACCGTTTACCTGGCGACTACAGAGCTGGTAGCTGGACAACAACAAGTCTTGGTTGCAGGTCAAAATGGTCTTCGTCATCCAAATGGCAGCGTTAGTCGTGAAATGGTACCAGCCATGACTCAGGTTGGTATTAAGCCAGTTGTTGTTACAGAAGAATTGTCTTACCAAACTCGCTATCAAGAAGATTCAAACATGTTGGTAAGTGATCCAGAAGTTGTAGTTCAAGCGGGTCAAACCGGTCAACGCATTCGCACAACCAATTACAGCTTAGATCAAGCGACTGGCCAAGTAACAGCCTTGACACCAATCCTTGTCGAAACGGCAGCTGTTGATCAGATCATCAAGCGTGGTGCTGGTCAAAATACAGAACTTCCATTTGCAACACACTATGTTGCCGATGCAACGCTTGCTGCTGGTGAAAAAGATGTGCGTATTCAAGGTCAAACTGGAATTCGTCATCCAAATGGCAGCATTACCAAGGAAGTCGTTGCTCAAGTTGTAGCTGTCGGAACTCGTCCAAGTCAGCGGACAGAGACAGTTGCCTTTGCGACTCGTTATCTAGAAGCCAAAGAAATGGCAGCCAATAGCCGTCGAACTTTGGTTGAAGGCCAAACCGGTCAGAAGACCTTTACCGTCACTTATGTCTTGAATGCAGCGAATGGCCAGGTAACAGCTCAACCTGAGACCGAAGCTCTTACCACTCAGCCTGTTACGGAAGTCATTGAAGTGGGAACCAACTCAACGATGCGAACTGTTGATCTTGAGTTTTCAACTGTTTATAAAGAAGATAAAGAAATGACAGCCGGTCAACAAGTTGTAGATCAAGAAGGTCAAAAAGGCTTGGACACCTATACGACAACTTATGTCTTGAATGTTGAAACCGGTCAAGTGACAGCCCAACCAGAAGTCGTTGAGCGCACCAGCAACCCAGTTGCACGTGTCGTTCGAGTGGGTGTGAAACCACTTGTGGTTGAGACAGAGCTAGGCTTTGCGACTGTTTATCAAGATGATCCGATGATGTTGCCGACAGACAAGGAAGTCGTGCTGGTTGAGGGGCAAATTGGTAAAGAAACACGTACCACTAACTATGTTCTAGACATTCAAACTGGTCAAGTGACAGCGCAAGAACCGATTGTGGAGCGTCAAGAAGCTGTGAATCGCCTTGTGAAACGAGGAGTAGGACAAACGAGTCCAATTGCCTTTAAGGTTATCTATAAGGGGGATGTGACCTTGACGGCTGGCCAGCGAGTGGTTGATCAAGAAGGCCAAGAGGGACTTCGCCATCCAAATGGTAGCGTCCTTAAGGAAGCCTTTGATCAAATTATTCGTGTTGGTCTTAAGCCAGTTGAGAGAGTGGAAGAGCTTCCGTTTGAAGAAGAAGTGATCGAAGATCCAAATCTTCCACTGGGTCAAATCTGTGTTGAAGTTGAAGGTCAAGCTGGTAAACGGATTACCCGTATTACTTACAGCCTCAACCCTGAAACAGGTGAAGTAACAGCTCATGAGAGTGTTGAAACTCTTGCACCTGTAAAACGTATTGTTCGTAAAGGAACCAAAGTAGAAGAAGTTTGCCCACCAGCTGAAGTTGAAGTCTCAACCCCAGCTCCTGAAGCAAAAGTTCTTCCAAACACGGGTACAGCAGACTCTGCTGCCCTTCTTGTGGCAGGTGGTCTTGCCGGTCTTGCAGGCTTAGGTTTAGCCGCTAAAAAACGGGAAGAAGACTAAGGTTTTCTGAAATAGAATCAAAAGGTCGTAACAGGATGTTGCGGCCTTTTGTTGTTAGGGTTTTCGAGAATGACTGGCTTGAGACTGAAACGAAAAGAGAGAGTGAGACAGAACGATTTTCACAAATATACTCTTTTAGTTTATCTTTTATTACTGTGTTAGCTCGTCTTGCCGTACTTCAGTACTGTCTGCGACTCGCTGCCTTGTACTAAAAGCAAACTAAAAGACTATAAAATCATTCGTTACAAGTCTTTGTTTCAAGTTGTAATACTCGAAACAGTTCGAAATCTGAACAGGCAATCCGATGAAGGCAGAACTAGGGTTCGGCGAAGAGGATTCACACATTCAGATTTTGAAATGTAATGAGTATAAGCTGAAACGGTTTCTCCCCAAACCGACCTCGCTCTTTTATTGTTAGGCTCGGGTTCAAACAGTCTCTTCCCAGACTGTTTTCGCTTTCCATATTTAGGGCTCAAGTACTAACAGTCTCTTCCCAGACTGTTAGTACCCACCCCCGCTCTAAAGGCATGTTGAATGTCTTTAGAGCTTGAAGATGAAATGAACGAAGTTCAAGTCAATGTTGATTCGGTTACTTTCGGAGGTCGAAGAGTCAGGAATTGACTCTTTGAGTTTCTGGACAAGAGAACAGGAAAGGTTCTCTCAATAAAAGCGAACAATTGTTATTTGCTTCGCTCTCCTATCTGCTACCTCAAACAGCCTTTTAGCTGTTTGACCGAATCAACCACTGCGTCAAAGTGAATTCACTAACTAAAGTAGGAAGGTTGAGACTTTTGTTCCAACCTCTTTCATATTTCGCTTCTTTCAGAATGGCTGTCATATTTCTCTTCTTTCAGAATGGCACGACAAACGCATGAAACAGTAATTTCCGAATTATAACACAGTTTAAATTTAGTAACTTTAGCGATTCTCCTATAGAAGATTCCAAAAAGGATTATTTTTTATTGTGAAAATCCTGAACATTGAAATACAGAAAACTCTATTTTCTCGCTAAAAATCTCTCATGCGTTTGTCGTGGTCGTGTTCAGAATAGCTTTACATTTGGGATTAGTCTTGTTATAATCATCAAGTATGAAAAAATGAAAAAGGAGATACAGTACAATGGATGTAACTTGGGGTGTTAAGTACCTTACTGAGTTTATTGCGACAGCCTTCCTACTTGTCTTGGGAAATGGTGCCGTTGCAAACGTAGATTTGAAAGGAACCAAGGGAAATAACTCTGGTTGGGTTGTGATTGCTTTGGGATATGGTTTAGGCGTTATGATGCCAGCTATGATGTTTGGTAATGTTTCTGGAAACCATATCAATCCTGCCTTCACACTTGGACTTGCAGTCAGCGGTTTGTTCCCATGGGTACACGTTGCACCTTATATTTTGGCACAATTACTTGGAGCTATGTTCGGACAATTGCTGGTGGTTGCCGCTTACAACCCTTACTTCAAGAAAACAACAAATCCAAATGCTGTACTAGGTTCCTTCTCAACCATCTCAGCCTTGGATAATGGTAGCAAAGAATCTCGTTCAGCTTCTATCTTTAACGGTTTTGTGAACGAGTTTATCGGTTCCTTCGTGCTCTTCTTTGGAGCTATGGCCTTGACGCGTAATTTCTTTGGAGCTGAGTTGGTCGGTCGTTTGGTTGACAATGGTTTTGACCAAACAATGGCGGAAACAGCAGCTGCACCTTACACAGCTGGTAGCTTGGCAGTAGCCCATATTGCCATTGGTTTCCTTGTTATGGCCTTGGTTGCTGGCCTTGGTGGTCCTACTGGTCCTGCTCTTAACCCAGCTCGTGACTTGGGTCCTCGTCTCCTTCACTTCCTATTACCAAACAGCGTGCTTGGTGAAGCCAAAGGAGATTCTAAATGGTGGTATGCCTGGGTGCCAGTTGTTGCCCCTATCTTGGCTTCAATTCTTGCTGTTGCCGTCTTCCAAATGATTTACCGTTAATTTGTGAAAAGCCTGTTTATCAGGCTTTTTCTTATATAATTACTTGTCTTTTTTTTATTTTTTTTTTACAATAACAAGAGTTATGGTGGAGGAAATGATGAGTAAAGATAGGTTAGTACCCGTACTAAAAACAAATAATCGTCGCTTAAATTTAGAATTTTATGTTGAGAAAATTGGTTTTACCGTCTTGCTGGAAGATGCAGGGTTGGCTTCTTTGGGAGATGCGCAGAAAAGAGTCTGTTTGGAGATGGAAGAGCTTCCCTCTAATAGAGCTCTGCAACCTAGAGGGAAGAAGAAATTGGATTTATTAGTTTTCCGCGTGCAGGATGCCAAGGCCGTGGAAGCAGGTTTGGCTCGTGGTTTGAAATTCGATGAACTGTATCAAGGATCAAAAGGCTGGGCTTATTTGGCGACTTCTCCGGAAGGGGATCGCATTTTGGTGCATGCAGAGGCTTCCCTTGCAGACTTGAAGGTCGTCGAGCAGTCAGACTATCCTGAATCATTTCAAGGGGGACCAATAAAATTGGATCACGTGGAGTTGGAAGAATTGCGCCTGAATGTTTTGAACAAAGAGAAGTCTGAGGTCTTCTACCAACGTCTCAGTTGGCCTACTACTCTGGTCTTTACTGAGGCTGAGAGTGACTATTTGACAGCTGCTGCAGGTCAGACTTGGGATTTGTATCAGTTCCGTCTCTCGCAAGCGGATTGGAATTTAGATGCCCTGAAACAGATTTTCTCAGATCAGGAGTTTTTTGTACCCAAGCGAGAGAATTTCTTCTTGACCCAAGATCCTGCTAATCAAATAGAATTATGGATGGAGTCCCATGGTTAAAGCTTTAGCCGCAAAGATTCAAGAGCACCTCGCCCAAGAAGTTTATCCTGGTGCAAGTCTAGCCCTTTATCGAGATGGAAACTGGCAAGAATACTACTTTGGCTGGGCTGACCCGGATCAGAATTTGCCAAGCCAACCCGGTTTGGTCTATGATCTAGCCAGTGTCAGCAAGGTTGTGGTAACTGGAAGTCTCATTTTACAGGGAGTGAAATCCGGAGCACTGAGTTTAGAAGATTCTATCCAGAGTCGTCTTCCCCAGTTTGATCACCCACATTTACGAGTGGTCGATCTCCTGACCCACACCTCGGGCCTAGATCCCTTTATTCCCAATCGCGACAACCTCAACAGAGAGGAATTGCGCCAAGCCATGCTCCATTTGCAGCTACGACCTGAAGCCAATTACCTTTATTCCGATGTGAACTATATTCTTTTGGGGTTCTTTTTGGAAGCTCTTTATGGTAAAAGCTTGGAGGAGCTAGTTGTGGAGCAGGTTTTAGATCCTCTCCAATTGCTTTCCACCGGTTACGGGCCTTGGCCAGGTGCTGTCCCCACTCTCAAAGGGAATCACACTGGTCAAGTTCATGATCCAAAGGCCCAGGTACTGGGGCCCCACACAGGTAGTGCTGGACTCTTTTCCAATCTAGAAGATTTAGAAACCTATGTACTCAGTCAACTAGACGATGAAAGTTCCTATCTAGATAGCATTCATGGTTCCGACTCGGCTAACCCTCGAAGTATGGCTTGGCGCAGAGAAGGTGACTGGTTAGACCACACAGGCTATACTGGTACTTTCTTGCTCCTCAATCGTAAGACAAAAGAAGCAGCTATTTTTCTATCCAACCGAACCTACTGGAAAGATGAGCGGGCCCAGTGGATCCAAGATCGGAATGAACTCATGGACTTGATTCGACAAAGAACAGGTTAAAATAGACGAAGTAAGCGGCCGGTGGTCGCTTTTTTGTCAGTTTCATCTTTTTTTAAAATCCTCCACAGAGGTGGAGAAGGATCTTCAAAAAAAGATGATTTCAAAATCAGAATACTCGCGGAATTTCAAAAAAATGACGAGGAAATCCGCTGAAGATAGTTCAACAGGTCTGGGAGACCTGTTGAACTATCTTCAGCGGATTGATTGCAAGCGATGCTTGCTTCATTATCTATAAATTTTAATCCAATTCCTGGATTAAAATTTATTTCAGATTTCGAACTATTTCGAGTATCAGTTTGAAATCCAATGAGTATGAAATGAAGAGAATAAAAAACCAGGCTGGTTAACCAGCCTGGAAAGGGGGATTGATTAAGCCAAGGCGTCGTCCATTGAAAGAACTTCGTGGAAGACACGTTGTGTCAATTCAGTTTTTTGTTCAGGAGTGAGGTACTTGGTGTTGACACAGTAACCTGAAATCCGGACGATGACATCTTCACCAGACATGATCTTGTCATAGACATCTGAAAGGTCCATAACGTTCAAGTTAACGTGTTGGCCACCGTTTTCGAAGTAGGCATCGAGGATGGTTACCAAGTTATCTACTTGCTCATCACGGGTTTTACCAAGAGCACGTGGAGATACCTGAGTTGTGAGGGAAATTCCGTCATTTGCGTGTGCAAAATCAAGTTTTGCCAAGGAGTTCAAGTTTTGGAGCCAGCCACCTTTAGATTTAGGCGATGGGTTGGCACCTGGTGAGAAGAACTCAAGTTCGCTTGTATTGACGGTACCATCTTCGTTGAGGAAAACTCCGCGGTGAACTGGGGAGTGACCAGTTTGTTTAGAGTAAGCAACGTTAGAAGTGATGGTCAACAAGGATACGGTTGCTTCCGCGTTCTTGTAAAGTTTGTGGCTTGCAAGGCGGCTGTGGAAGGCTTCCAAGAGCCATTCTGCGATAGCATCTACACGGTCATCATCTTCCCCGTAACGTGGGTAGTCCCCAATTGTTTCGTAGTCGTAGATATAGCCATCTTCGTCACGAATTGGTTTAACGGTTGCGTACTTAATCGCAGATAGGGAGTCAACTGTATTGGCAAAGCCACAGATACCGAATCCCATGTTTGCCCCTTGATGAGTTGGGAGGAAGGCCATTTGGGCTGCTTCGTAGTTGTATTTATCGGTCATGTAGTGGATAATATTAAGAGCATCCACATAAGTATCTGTGAGCCAGTCAAGCGACTCTTCGAAGTTTGCTTTAACCTTGTCAAAGTCAAGAATCTCATCACGGATAGGTTCGATGTCGAAGACCTTGTAGTCTTTGTGAACATCATCAAATCCACCGTTTAGACCAGTGAGGAGAGCTTTCAAGACATTAACCCGGGCACCGAAGTATTGGATGTTGTGGCTTTGGTTTTCGTTTTCAGGATCCAAAGGAGACACACAACATGAGATACAGCTCATTTCGCCGTAACCTTCTTTCGCCATAGTGGTAACCCCTTCGTACTGGATAGATGAGTGTTTATGACTCATGTCCATACAGTAGCGACGGAAAGCATATGGTAATTGGTCTGTCCAAAGAACGGTCAAGTTTGGTTCTGGTGAGTTACCGATGTTATCCAATGTGTTCAAGAAACGGTAGTCCATTTTGGTTACACGATGGCGTCCATCTGCCCCCATACCAGCCATAGAGGTAGTGATGAAGGTTGGGTCTCCAGAGTACAGTTGATCGTAAGCTTTGGTACGAGCAAATTTAACGGTACGGAGTTTCAAAACAAAGTCATCCACGAATTCTTGGATTTCTGATTCAGTGTAAGTACCACGCGCCAAGTCCCGTTCTGCATAAATATCCAAAACGATCGGAACACGTCCAAGGGAAGTAGCGGCACCGTTAATGACACGAGCTGCTGCCATGAAGGCAATGTTAGTCCATTGGATAGCTTCTTTGGTGTCCATGGCTGGGCGACGAACATCTACACCATACAGATCACCAAGAGCAACAACGTCTTTAAGAGCTTGGTATTGAAGATTGACTTCTTCACGAAGACGGATAGTGTCTTCGTCGATTTCTGTCAAGGCGTTCCAGTCATCGACTTTCTCAGCCATGAGGAAATCTGCACCATAAAGTGCTAGACGGGCATAAACCCCGATAATCCGTCCACGAGAGTAAGCATCTGGCAAACCAGTTACGGTATGGGCGTGACGAGCCCGACGAATATTTGTGGTATAGGCACGGAAGATACCATCGTTAACGGTAGTCGCATACTTGGTGAAGATTTCATGCAAGTGTGGGTCAGGCTCATAGCCATTTTCACGAAGGGTAGTTTCCGCCATACGGATTCCTCCCTTAGGCATGAAGCTTAGGCGGAACAATTCAGAGTTTTGCAGTCCAAAGATAAGCTCATTGTCCTTGTCAATGTAGCCAGCAGGGATGTCTGCGATAGAAGCAACACGGTCTGTGTCCATTGGGAAACGAGTTGCTTCGTAGCCAGCCTTAGTCTCTTCAATAATCTTCTTGATGTGAAGAGAACGCTCGGTTGGACCTGCTAAGAAACTCTCATCGCCATCGTATGGAGTGTAGTTTGCCTGTACGAAGCGAGACACGCTGACCTTTTCTTTCCAGTCAGTCCCTTTAAAGCCTTCCCAGGCTTTGTCAAAAATGTCCTGAGTTTCTACAGTTGTTTTAACGACCATATGGTATACCTCATCATCTTTCTAGTCATAGACACTCTCCAAAAAAAGCAATCTATGGAATCTCTCTTGCCTAGTGAACCGTCAGAGTCTAGATTGATTTTTTTATGAGAACTGTTATAATTACACTTTGATTATAACACAAAGTAATCGTTTTCAACAACGAAAATGCGAATTGTAAGGGGTTTCTGATATAGTACAGTTTTTGAAAAAATAAAAAGTGTACTATATCTGTCCTATTGTAGTAGAGGAGGTGAAAAGACTGTGCTCATTTTCCCGTTATTAGATGATCAGTCCCGTAAAATTATTCATATCGACATGGATGCTTTTTTCGCAGCGGTTGAGGAAAGGGATAATCCTGCGTTACGGGGAAAACCTGTCGTGATTGCTCGAGATCCTCGGGTAACCGGTGGTAGGGGAGTTGTCTCGACAGCTAATTATGAGGCTAGACGTTTTGGCATTCACTCTGCCATGAGTGCCAAGGAAGCCTATGAACGTTGTCCCCAAGCAATCTTCATCCAAGGAGATTATGCCAAATACAAGGCTATTGGACTAGAAGTCCGGGAAATTTTTCGGCGCTACACGGACCTCATCGAGCCTATGAGTATTGATGAGGCCTATCTAGATGTAACCGAGAATAAAATTGGCAGCCAATCTGCGGTAAAGGTGGCTCGTCTTATTCAAGAGGATATTTGGAGGGAGCTGCAACTAACTTGCTCGGCAGGGATCTCCTATAATAAATTTCTGGCTAAGTTAGCGAGTGACTTTCAAAAACCACGAGGGCTAACGGTCATCAAACCTGGGGAGGCCCTGGACTTTCTGGCTCCTTTACCGATTGAAAAATTTCACGGTGTTGGGAAAAAAAGTGCTGAACGCCTGCGTCAAATGGGTGTGGAAACGGGAGCTGATCTTTTGGACGTATCTGAAATTGAGCTCATTGACCGCTTCGGAAGATTTGGCTACGATCTCTATCGCCGTGCTCGTGGCATCCATAACGCTCCTGTCAAACCCAATCGTATTCGCAAATCTTTTGGTAAGGAGAAGACCTACGGTAAGTTCCTACGCCAGGAAGCAGATGTCCGGAAGGAGCTCCAAGGTTTAGCGCAACAGCTAGCAACCAATCTGGAGCGGGAAGATGTGCAGGGGAAGACAGTGGTACTCAAGATTCGATGGGAAGATTTTCAAACCTTGACCAAGCGCGTTTCCCTAGACAGATCAGTATTTCAAGAAGCTGATTTACTGGAACAAGCCCTGGCCCTGTATGAAAGCATCGAAGAGAAAGACAAGGCCATTCGTCTCCTTGGAATCACCCTTACAAACCTAGGTAAGGAGCGAGAAGAAGACCTATTGGACAACCCTGAAGAAAAAGAAACCGCCGATCATGAAGCCCTTTGAAAGGTGGAGTTATCAGCGGTTTCTTCTTGAATGTTGCAAAAGAATGGATTGCCATTTCATACTTAACGAATTTCAATCAGTTTGTTATGTTTCAGTTCGTTCGAATATTGGCTGAAAGAACTCTGTCAGGTCAGCTTCGGTCAGGCCAATCATGGGATCAATCTGGTCCCAATTCTCATTGGTTAGGATTGAGGCTTCCAAAGTTATGGATTCTTCTTCCACAGTTCCAACAGAGTTTTCCACAGTGCTGTGGATATCTTGTGGATAAACTGTGGAAAACCTTTGTGAAAGATAGGTCTGGCGTTGGGTTCCGAGGTTTTCCACAGAATAGGCGTAGGCTGTGGACTGGCCGAGGAGGATGAGTTTACTTTTAGCACGGGTAATGGCTGTATAGAGAAGGTTGCGTTGAAGCATACGGCGATTGGCCATTGTCAAGGGAAGGATGACGACAGGGAATTCACTTCCCTGGGACTTGTGGATACTCATGGCATAGGCTAGTCGAATTTTGTACCATTCTTTGCGGGGGTAGGTGACTTCACTCCCATCAAAGTCCATCCGGATTTCATCTTGGTCGGAATCACTATAAGCCGCAGGGATGAGTTCTGTAATGGTGCCTAAATCTCCGTTGAAGACATTCGCTTCGGCATCGTTGACGAGGTGGATCACTTTATCCCCAAGCCGGTATTGGCCTTCAGGCCCATCGAATGCTTGTTGCTTATTTTTTAAAGGGTTGAGAAGGTTTTGCATGAGTTGGTTGATAGCATCAATCCCAGCATGTCCTCGGTACATAGGAGCTAAGACCTGAATATCTTTTGCGGCTATCCCGCTCCGCAAGGCGGCATTAACGATGCGCTCAATTAATTGAGGGATATGTTCGGGCCCAGTTTCAAAATAGGAGCGATCTGCTTTTTTTTCTTGAAAATCATGGGGAAGTCGACCGTGTTTGATGTCATTGGCCAAGTGAACAATAGTGGACTCGGCATCCTGACGGTAGATTTTTTCTAACTGAATTTTGGGAATTGCCTCGACTTCCTGCAAGTCCGCCAAAACTTGACCAGGACTGACAGATGGAAGTTGGTCGGCATCGCCAACCAACAAGATTTTGGTATGATTGGCTAGATTTTGAAAGAGCTGATGGGCCAGCCAAGTGTCGACCATAGAAAACTCATCGACGATCAAGAAGTCGGTATCTAAAGCTTCGTCCCGAGTGCTGACTTCTTCATCTGCCACCATGCCTAAATGACGGTGGATGGTCGCTGAGGGCAGACCGGTTAGTTCGTTCATTCGTCGAGCTGCCCGGCCTGTTGGTGCGGCCAGCATAATGGGTAAATCTTTGGCCTTCAGGTCAATCTTGTGTAATTTGGCGTAGACTGCAATAATACCGTTCAAAACCGTGGTTTTTCCTGTCCCGGGTCCTCCGCTAAGAATAAAGATGGGTTGTTGAATGGCCTGGAGAATGGCTTCTTTCTGAACAGGGTCATAGGTGATGGCCAATTCCTCCTCTATTTGCGTGATCAGCTCTTGAATAGTGGCTGCATCTGTTTTTTTATCAGTATTTTGGTCCCGGGCTTCTAGCAGGCGAAGAAGGTGATTGGCAATTCCTTCTTCTGCAAAGAAGAGACTATTGCTGAAGATTTTGGTATCCACATGTTGGATTTTATCTTCTTCCAGCAGGTGGGTTAATTCTGTTGCAATAACCTGTGGATCAATGGATTCCTGCCGTGCTTCTTCGAGGAGGACCAGAGTTTTTTCCAATAGTGGTGCTGCCTCTAGATAGGTATCCCCAGATTCTAAGCTGTGTTGGAAAAGGCTGTGGATAATACCTGCTCGAAAGCGTTCTGGCGAGTTGGTCTCGATTCCTAAGCGTTCAGCAACTTGGTCGGCAATGACAAAGCCGACCCCCCGTATATCTTCAACCATTTGGTAAGGGTTGTCTTTGATGACGGTGAGGGTACTTTCTTGGTAGGTGTCGTAGATTTCCACCGCCAAGCGATTAGGGATCCCTAAGTCTGCTAGCTTGGCCAGCGCTTGTTCCAGACCGTAATTGACTTTAAGCGTTTGAACGAGGGCGAGGCGATTGGCTTTGGATAAGCCCTTAATCCCTTCCAGTTTTTCAGGATGGTTGAGTATTTCATCAATGGGATTTTCAGAGGAGTAAATTTCTAGAATTCGCTTGGCCGTTTGTTGGCCAACTCCTTTAAATTGGGGACCAGAGAAAAACTTGACCAAACCTTGAGGACTAGGTTTTTCACGTTCGTATCGGCTAGTATTGACCTGCTCGCCGTAGCGAGGGTGTTGGACCAATTGCCCATAGAAGCGATAAGAACTCCCCTCTACAATAGTCGCAAAGGTACCAGTGATAATGACTTCGGTTGCAGAATAGTCAGAATCCGTTTCATCCAGATCTACCAAAAGGATTTTAAAGTAGTTGTTTTGGTTTTCAAAAATAATTCGCTCCACACGACCAGAGAAATAATGTTCCATCAGAATTCCTTTCTAAATGAAATAAGGAGATTGAGACTTTATGGGTCCCAACCTCCTTAGAAGTACATGTTTATCTCCTTCCTAAAGCAAGGAGGAAGTTTTACTCGTGGAGAAGTTTAAAGCTGTTAAAAGGCCAAAAGCGTAGGACTACTTCACCTTTGATTTGGTCTGCTTTAAAGGTGCCGACGTCGCGACTGTCTTTGGAGACAATCCGATCATCCCCTAGGAGGTAATACTCTCCTTCTGGGACGGTTACGCTAAAGTCTGTCTGGCCATCCCGGTTCACGGTAAAGGCAGGAGAGGCTTGGGCCAGTGATTGGAAGTACTTACTATAGGAGTAAGTGTTTTGAAGCTTGTCAGCCTGGAAGGCAGCCTTGTAATCGGCTAAATAGGTTTCTTCAACTTCCTCACCGTTTACATAAAGGGTGTCCTGCTTAAATTCGATTTGATCGCCGGGCATCCCAATGACCCGCTTCACAATTTTCTTTTCTTTGCCATTGTCATCGGTCTCTGTCGCAACCACGATATCATAGCGGTCAATTTGATTCTGGTTGAAAACAATCAGATGTTGACCTTCAGCTAGAGTAGGATCCATAGAGTGTCCTTCGACCCGGACCGCTTCCCAGAAAATAAGGCGGGAGACGAGGATTCCACCAATTAAGAGGAAAAAGACGAGGGTATCGATCAGTTGCCGTAATCGGCTGTTTTTTTGCTTTTTGTTCTTTTCAGCTCTACTTGCCATAGTCATCCTTTCTTGCGTAAGCCTTGTCAACCATGATCTGACAAGACGCCATTCTTCGTACCTAGGTAGGCAACACCTATTGTACCATATTTATCATATATTCCGCGAGAAGAACCAAAGTCCTTTTTATTTGAAAAAACAAAAGACTTTCTGATTGGCAACAGTAGGAGTCGAGCTTCCTTTGAAAATGACAAGCTACCGCCTTTCTGCTATAATTGAGGGAAAGGTGATATTATGGCAAATTTAAATCGATATAAATTTTCTTTTGGAAAGAAAACCCTAACGTTAACAACTGAATACGACAATCTCTTTATGGAAGAAATTGAACGGTTGGCTCAGGAGAAATACCAGGCTCTCAAGACTCAGATGCCGAATGCTGATGACGAGACCCTGGCCTTGCTTTTGGCTATTAATACCCTCTCTGTCCAGTTGAATCGAGAGATGGAGTGGGCCAAGCAGAACCAGGAAGAAGACAAATAGAGGTCAACTATGCTCGATATTGTCATTTTATTGGTTCTGATTTGGAATGTCTATCTAGGATTTCAGCGAGGACTAGCCTCTCAGCTGGGACAGACGATTCTTTTTGCAATAGCTTTCCTTGTAGCCTCTTTTACCTATAGTGGGGTGGCAGATGTCCTCAGTCTCTGGATTCCCTATGCCAACCCGGTGCGGGGGAGTCAGGCCCTCTTTTTTGAGTCCGCCATTTTATTTGACTTAGACCGCGTTTTCTATAGTGGTCTTGGCTTTTTACTTGTCTTTATCTTGGTTTGGATTGTAGGCCGTATCTTAGCAACTTTTTTGGTCTTTTCACCCTGGAAACGGACCTGGGACGGTCTGCCAGCCTCTCTTATCTCAAGTGGCCTCTCCCTTCTCCTGTCCTGGTATCGGATTGAAATGCTCATTTTTATCCTCGCGACAATCCCTCTCCCCATTATCCAGGACAGCCTTAGTTCCAGTTTCCTCGTTCAATTTATGATGAACCTTTCCCCCTTTAGCCAACTAGCCCTTCGCCCCCTTTGGGTAGGCCGTGTCTTGGGAGGAATGTAAACCGCTTGTAAGAGTTTGGCGACCCTGTCGCAGACTCTTTCTTTTTTAGATTTTTCGGAGAAAAAATGAATAATAAAATATATGAAAGTTTAGAGTTTCCAGAAGTCAAAAGCGCTTTTGCCCCCTATCTTCGAACGGTAGAAGGGCAGAAAACCTTGGCCAATCTGGAACCTATGACCGATGTAAAAGAAATCCAGCGAGCCTTTGATCAGTTGGGAGATATGCAGGAGCTCGGAAGAGCAGGTCAGACTATGCCCATAACCAGTCTAGGCGATTTGACCCCAACACTGAAACGTTTGCAGCTGGAAGCGGAATTAAATCTGGATGATTTCCAGGACATTAAGGCCCTACTAAGGGCGAGTCAACTTCTGAAGGAATTTTACTTGGATTTAGAGGATGTCCGTCTCCCCAATTTAGCGGTCTATTTTGAAAATCTGGAGATTTTCCCACAATTTCAAGGGGCCCTGCAGGCTATTGCAGACAATGGTACGATTGAGGATTTTGCTAGTGAAGACTTGATGCGAATCCGTCGTCGCTTGAAACAGGCAGATCGAGAACTTCGGCAAACCATGCAAGAGCTCTTGAAGAAAAAAGCGGATTACCTAGCGGATCCTCTCTTTGCCAGTCGGAACGGTCGCAATGTTTTGCCAGTCAAACAGAGTTTTCGCAACCGCGTTCAAGGGATTGTGCAAGACATCTCGGCTACGGGGAGCACGGTTTACATTGAACCCCGTGAATTGATTCAGATTAATGAAGGAATTGCCAGTTTAGAAGCGGAAGAGCGCTATGAGATTCGTCGAATCCTGCGAGAACTGGCTAATCTACTTCGACCCCAAGTTCAAGCCTTTCAAAACAACCATTGGCTTCTGGGACATTTTGATTTCTTGGCCGCAAAATACCAGTATATGCGAGATCGTCAGGCACATATTCCAAGTATCTCTACCCAGAATGATATCCGCTTGCTCCAGCTTCGTCATCCTCTATTAGAGCAGCCGGTGGCCAATGATTTGCATTTTGGCAAAGATTTGACCAGTATTGTGATGACAGGGCCTAACACAGGGGGGAAAACCCTGATGCTTAAAACCCTAGGCTTGGCTCAGCTTATGGGACAGGCGGGTCTGCCTATTTTAGCTGCTGAAGGTAGTCAAATTGGTCTGTTTGATGAAGTGTTTGCGGACATCGGTGATGAGCAGTCCATTGAGCAAAGTCTCTCAACTTTCTCTAGCCATATGACCAACATTATCCAGATTCTCCAGCAGGCTGGTCCTTTCTCCCTCGTTCTTTTTGATGAACTTGGAGCAGGTACGGATCCGCAGGAAGGAGCGGCACTGGCTATCTCAATTTTAGAAGATCTCCGCTTGCGGGGCATTAAGACCATGGCGACCACCCACTACCCAGAGCTCAAGGCTTATGGGATTGAGACGGATGCGGTTGAAAATGCCAGCATGGAATTTGATACGGTGAGTTTGCGGCCCACCTATCGCTTTATGCAAGGTGTTCCAGGGCGGTCCAATGCCTTTGAAATCGCAAGACGTTTAGGCTTGGCAGAAGTCATCGTGACTCAGGCAGAAGGTCAGATGGACCAAGACCAGGATGTTTCCCGCATTATTCAACGTTTGGAAGAGCAAACGCTAGAGAGCCGCAAACGGCTGGAAGGGATTCGGGAGCTGGAGCAGGAAAACCACAAGCTCAATCGGGCCTTGAAAAAGCTCTATGCTGAGTTGGAACGCGGCCAGGAAGCTGAACTCAATGCTGCTCGCCAAGAGGCACAGGTGATTGTCGCTAAAGCTACTGAAGAGAGTGATCAGATTCTGAAAAACTTGCAGGCAGGAGCTCAGTTGAAACCCCATCAAGTGATTGAAGCCAAGGCCAAACTAAAAGAACTTGCCCCAGCAACCGTTGATTTATCTAAAAACAGGGTGCTCAATCGGGCCAAAAAGAAAAAAACTCCTAAGGTAGGCATGGAAATTCTCGTTAGCCAGTATGGTCAACGTGGTAATTTGGTTCGTCAATTGAAAGATGGTCGTTGGGAAGCTCAGGTTGGTCTGATGAAAATGACTTTAAAGGAAGATGAGTTTGAGGCTGTCCAAAAAGAAGCTAGCCCAGATAAACCCAAGTCTAAGAAAGTGTCGACAGTTAAACGGACTAAAAGTCAAGGAGCTAAGGCTCGTTTGGACTTACGTGGGAAACGCTATGAGGAAGCTATGGAAGAACTGGATGCCTTTATTGACCAAGCTTTGCTGAATAATCTGGCTCAGGTCGATATTATCCACGGAATTGGGACTGGCGTTATCCGAGAGGGTGTGCAAAATTACCTTCGCCGGAATAAACAGGTCAAGTCCTTTGCATACGCGCCACAAAACGCTGGAGGATCTGGTGCCACTATTGCCATTTTTAAATAAGGCATGCCGTAGCAAATTCTGTCATTATTTTACAAATTGGTGTAAACTAATACTAAGAAAGAAAAAGGAGCGATTGATATGGTACAAAGTGTGACCGACGCAAATTTCGTAGAAGAGACTAAAGAAGGTCTTGTGTTAATTGATTTCTGGGCTACTTGGTGTGGTCCTTGCCGCATGCAGGCTCCAATCTTGGAACAGTTGGCGGGTGAAGTCGATGAATCTGAGTTGAAGATTGTGAAGATGGATGTGGATGAAAATCCAGCTACTGCGCGTGAATTTGGCATTATGTCTATTCCAACCTTGATGTTTAAGAAGGACGGAGAGGTTGTGAAGCAAGTAGCTGGAGTACACACCAAAGATCAAATCAAAGAAATTGTTGCTTCCCTTTAATGGGGAATTGGAAAGGCCTGAGTCAGCAATGTTTCAGGCCTTTTGCGCGCTTTTTACAATCGGGTTACATTTATAAAGCTGGGTAAAATGTCAATCAAAGATGATTATGTCCCGAAAAAATGATTAATATGGGCTAGAATAATTAGCGCGATTTTATTTGACACCAGGTACCTTTGAAGCTGTTTTTTAGACTAAACCAAGGCTACGATTAGCCT